>CAZNNK010000394.1:0-6542 GCA_964574085.1 uncultured Coleofasciculus sp. | reverse complement strand
GGGGAGATGGGGGAGATGGGGGAGATGGGGGAGATGGGGGAGATGGGGGAGATGGGGAAGATGGGGAAGATGGGGGAGATGGGGAAGATGGGGAAGATGGGGAAGATGGGGAAGATGGGAGACAAAATTTCTATAACCCATTACCCTATTGCCTATTGCCTATTGCCTATTGCCTATTGCCTATTGCCTATTGCCTATTCCCTTGTCCTCATGCTCAACGTTAATGGTGTCCGGCTACTTAATTCAGCAAAATGGCGGATGCCAATTGAGTCAAAAAAGGATAGGTTTATGATTCAGCCGTTGAAAAATCAGTAATTTCACGTAGATAGATCGGTGGGAGATCGGGAGTATCTTATGGTAAGAGATAAATACACTTAAGTATGAGTATCAATAGGTATTGTGGAAAATACCTAAATCTTTATGGTCGCTTTATGGGAATTTAATAAAACCTATTAGATAATAGTCTGTAAGTCGAGGCGGATCTTGCATTGTGTTTAAATTTACGATTGTCATCACCACCTATAACCGTTTGTCTCTATTGCAACGAGCCGTAGAATCAGCATTAGCACAAACGTTACCCTGTGAAGTGATTGTTGCTGATGATGGTTCCTCCGATGGTACAGAGGCATATATCCGTAGTTTAGGCGATCGCGTGGTTTATCACCGCAATCCAGTTAACCTGGGACATTGCGCCACAATGAACGCCGCCGTTAAGCTAGCGCAAGGGAATTGGATTAAACCCATTGACGATGATGACTATCTTGCCCCCAATTGTATTGAGGAATTAACCAAGGCGATCGCCAGATCTCCCCAAGCAGTTCTCTGTTCCAGTCAAGCGATACAAGTCAGCGCCAATGGTCAAGAACTATCACGCACCCAACCCATCAGCAATGCTGCGGTTGACTATGTGCCTCAGTCTGAGATCCATTATCGAATGCTTTTAGAGCAACTGCCCTTTGGCACACCGGTACAAGTTGCCTTTCGCAAAGATGCCTTTGTCAAATCGGGGGGCTGGGATTCCAGCTTTGAAGTGAACTATGATGATATTGACTCGTGGGTGAAAATTGCCCAATATGGAGATGCCATCTTAGTAAATCAGCATCTTGCCTACCGGACATTATGGCATCAAGGGAATCATCTCAAGTTTTCCCTGCAACAGCGTCTACAAAAGCATATCTCGATTAAAGAAAAAATTTATCAATTTGTCCATCCCAAATACCATGATTCTCTGCCCTCTTTGCAAGATATTCAGGATTTTTTAAGCTTGTACTGGAGTTTAGTCGGCTTCAAGCAAGGAAAATTTGCTCAGGCATTTCCTCTGTTATTCCCCGCTCTGTTTTCTGGGAAAGGTTGGCAACTCTTAACTCAAGTGATTTACACCCGCAAATTTTATCAAACGTCCCAGCAAGATTGCCCAGCACCTAGACCCAAGCAGATGCCTTTATTATCTGAAATGTAGAGACGTTGCATGCAACGCCTCTATCAGATTACTAGATTACTTGAAACTCTCCTCTTTTGTCTTAGAGTTCGGCTGGGATCTCTGGAATTTCTTGTGGACGAACCAACCGAGTCCCAACAACCCCAATGCGGCGGACGAACCCGGTTCGGGAACCGACTGAGGTTCTGACTCCAGCGCCTCTAGAGCATCGTCGGCGAGTTGGGCATGGGCGACGGTGGTTGGGTGAATCCCATCCCAGAACAAAAACTCATTGGGGTTGTCACAGATTTCAAAACCTCCTGTTCCATCTAATTTACCGTCATTCTTGAGGGGATGAATGCAAGAGTTGGTGACATTCGTGAAACCAAATTCTTCTGGATTGGCGATGGTTTTGTTCAAAATCGAATAAACATCAAGCGGTACGATATTAATGTCATCCAATTGGTTCAAATCCTCCAGACTTGCGTCTAATAGAGTGTTATGGGTTTGAGATAATGAAGTAAGATTCATGGATATCTGATCACCCATGCTCAGTGCGCGAGGGGTTTTACCTAAATCTGGCAAGTTAGGGACAAGGAAATTACGCCCCCCTAAATCGTAGAGCGTTTGTACCGCTTCGGTTAAATTCCCTACTGTTTCCATCGGGTCAGGGTCGGGTACAAGCTGGTAATCGTTAGGACCTCCCCAAATCACGTAAAGTGCATCCTCATCGGCTTGTTGATCCGCTACCGCTAGATCATCTTCAAACCAATCAACCTGAGTTAATATTCCCGGTATCAGTTCACCCAACTCACCAAATCCTTGGGTACCCGTTTGAGCCGCACCGAAGGCAAAGTTCACGCTGTTGGTCGCCGTCGCACCATTAAAGAAGGGGCTAACTTGAGGTTGACCGTCCTCAGGAAATGCGATCGGGGAAGGTATATTAGAACCGCGAAACAGCACGGATAATTCCGTAGAGGGGATCAGGTTTATTTCCAACTCCTCTGCCAAATAATCGCTCCAGACTCGACCATTAGAAAAACGTCCGTCCTCATCGTAGGGGGGAACAGGAGGTTCAACTGGCGGTATTTCAGTACCAGGGGGTATCTGTTCAGGCGGTAGGTTATTGGCGGCGGTTGTGGCATTGAATATGTTACCCGGATCAGAGAGACTATCGCCAAAGACATACATTTTGCTAAATGTAGCCGCTAAAGCCTCCGTAGGCAACATGAACGAAAAGACAGTAAATCCGAGAGCGACAATTGGTGTTTTCATGAGAGGTGTTGACCGTTGTGGCTAATTTGGACAATGAGAGTGTGGCATAGACTCCTAGGGAAACCGAGGGATTGTCTGTGCCTCAATTGGTTTGTATTCAGATGATTTTGATGAATCTTGATGCGGTTATAACCAACCCAGCCTACCCACCATTTGGTCTGGGATTGTTATAGTAGAGAGTGATATCGATAAAAGGTACAAGGGTGATAAAGCATAAGCATCACCCAGTTGTACGAAAAATCCTATACCCGTACTTTGGACAAAATACCGACTATGAGCAAAAGTTTCAAGAGCAAAAGTTTCAAGAGCAAAACTTTCAAGAGCAAAACTTTCAAATCAGTTTTCAACTTTACTCCTAAAACGCAAATGTTGCAGCGCTTGTTTAAATAAATGCATAATTCTTTACTAACAAACACCCTGCTTAAACTAACTACATATTACATTAGCTTAACAAAGTTGTAAAGGCAACACAACTGTCAAAAATAAATGTGGAAAAACATATAATAGTAATAATAATTTTAATTTTCGTCAACCCCCGATCAGGTGATGACATTTAAATATCCGGACATAGCCACGCAAGCCATCTCCAGAATCTTATCGGAAAAGCGTTCCGCCTATAATCGAAATGCGGCGATCTTGGACGTACAAGAACCCATTACCAGCGCGTCGCCAGAGGTACGTCGGATTATCGAGAGAGTGTTACAAGCCGAAAAAGATAAACTTTATATGAAGACCCCCCGCCATATCAATGATGACATCTTGAGAATTGTCAAGGAAGAAGTACAATGAAGTTGAGGTCAATCCGGCTGTGCAACTTTCGCCAGTTTTACGGGAAGACACCAGAAATCACCCTGGCAACAGGCGATCGCAATACAACGGTGATTCATGGTAACAATGGTGCTGGAAAGACGACGCTATTAAATGGCTGCACCTGGGTTCTGTACGAGAAATTTACGGCGGCGTTTGCGTCTCAAGAACAATTGGTGAACAAACGGGCAATTAGTGAAGCGGCTTGGAAAGAGTCGGTAGAATGTTGGGTCGAAATTGGGTTTGAGCATCAGAATAAACGTTATCAGGCAAAGCGACTCTGCCGCGCTTACAAGACAGAAGCGGGCGTGGAACAGGGCAAAAGTGAATTATACCTGCAAATTGCCGATGATGATGGTCGCTGGCTGCTACCGCAACAACTGCCAGAGGATATCATCGGGCGTATCTTACCTGCAAGCCTACATCAATACTTTTTCTTTGATGGGGAACGCATCGAGAAAATTGCCCGATCTGATAAAAAAGCCGACATTGCGGAAGCGACGAAGACGTTACTCGGTGTTGAGGTGTTAAATCGGTCAATTAAGCATCTCAAGGAAGCCAGAAAAACCTTGGAAGCTGAGTTATCGTTAATCGGCGATTCGCAAACCAAAAAACTGCTCAAAGACCAAAAACAACTGGAACAAAAAAGTCATAACCTGGCAAATCGACAAGTCGAAATTGAGCAGGAATTAGCCCATCATGATGAAGTCAAGCAAACCTTGAGTCGTCGTTTATTGGAACTGGGTGGCGCTCAAGAGTTGCAACAGCTACGAGATGAATTAGAAGCGCAACAAACAGTACATCGAGATCAGCTTAAACAGGCAAAAGATAACCTCAAACGCGCCCTATCTACCCGCAGTTATACGGTGTTACTCTCTCCGGTGATCGCCGAGTTTCAGTCCATTGTCGAAGACTTGCGATCGCGTGGTGAACTTCCGGTTGGCATTAAACAGCAATTTGTCCAAGATTTACTGCACAGCCAGCATTGTATCTGTGGCACCCAATTACAGGAAGGAACCCCAGCCTATCAACAGGTTGCCGCTTGGATGGATAAAGCGGGATTAGCGGATGTGGAAGAAACCGCGATTCGCTTAGGGGTGCAGGTGAGTGAAATTGAACGGCAAATCCCCGATTTTTGGGCAGATGTTGATCAGCAACAAATCATTCTCTCTCAAGAACGAGCGGAACTCTCTCGCATTGAAACTCAACTGGATGATATTAGAAAGAAACTGATCACGTTTCCGGATGAGGATATCAGTCAACTACAAAAGCGCTTAGATGAAATTGAGACAACCCTGCGGGATTTAACCTTGGAAAAAGGGGCAAATCAGCAGCAAATTGAACGATTAGCTACAGATATCCAAGCCCTAGTCAAGCAAATCTCCAAGCATCAAATGAATGAGGCAAAGCAAGCATTGGCTCAGCGGCGGATTGCGGCCACTCAGGACGCAATTGAACGATTAATTGAAGTTAGAACCCGACTAGATAATCAGTTTCGCACGTCTTTAGAACGGCGAGTTCAGGAGATTTTTACTGGGATTTCGTTTACTCCTTATCTTCCTAAACTGAATCAGAACTATGAATTAACCTTGGTGGAAAAAACCTCTGGAAACGAAGAACTGGTGGCGGCGTCTACGGGAGAAAACCAAATTCTCAGCCTTTCATTTATTGGCGGAATTATTGACCGGGTGCGGGATTGGATTCAAGAACAGGCGCTGATGGGACCTGATAGCAGTACCTTTCCCATTGTCATGGATTCACCCTTTGGTAGTTTAGATGAAATTTACCGCCGCCAAATTGCCCAAACTCTGCCCACTTTAGCCAATCAGTTAGTTGTGTTAGTTACCAAGACTCAATGGCGAGGAGAGGTGGCGCAAGAGATGGAACCCTATATTGGGCGAGAATATGTCCTGGTTTACAATTCACCGAAACCAGAGTGCGATCGCGACTGGATGGAACTGGGAGGCGTTCGCTATGATTTAGTCAAACCCAGTCCGAATGAGTTTGAATATACAGAAATTGTGGAAGTGGAGTATGTGTTTTAGTGAAGGTGTTTAATCGGATTAGATAGTATCGGGTTGTTCAATGACAGGACAGCACGACCGGATCAGGAGAAGGATGTCGGTTATCGTACCATTTCCCGTATATGCCATGAAAAGTTCGGTTGGCGAATAGAATTACCTGTTCCCCACACTTAAGCCAAGCGATCGCGAAAATATTGCTGATACAATTGACACCGAGGCGTGCAATCATTACCAAAGAGTTTTACCAGTCCCATACTGTTTAATTTAAACGCCTGTTGCGAAGGTAAACGAACTGGCGTCGATGCCATCACTATGGCTTTCATGGCATCCAATAATTCCGGATAGGTTTGCAAATTCCACAAATGGCGGCGTAAATGATCGCTATAAATTCCCGCTTCCGTGGGCGCGGTTTGCTGGATGTCCTCTAATGTCATATCCTGACGGGCAATATGATAAAGTGCCAGTCTCACCAAATAAGGATGTCCACCGACTAACGTGACCAGAGAGTCTACGGTTTCAATCGACCATTCTAATCCATGGCGTCTGGCTAATTCCATCACCTGTTCCTGATTAAACTCTGGCAATTCAATCGGTAATCCCACATTAAAGGGCGATTTATTCATATCCAAGGGAACATATACTTCCGTAGAATGTACCACCACTAACCGGAATTTCTGCCAAATCTCGCGCCGTTTCGCTTCCTCATGCAATGCCCGTAATAACCCGAAGAAGTCATCGGCAATTTCCGGAGAGGCAAAGAGGCGATCCACTTCATCTAAGCCTAATGTCAATGAGGTGGAAATATGGGGCAGTAAATACTGCTCAAAATAGGCTTTACAGCTTTGATTGCTGCCAATCATATCCGCTAACTGGGCATAGTTTGCCAGTTGATCGGGATTGAGTCGCCCCAAAGCTAAACTGACACTGGCACAAAACCATTCTAAGAATGTATTGGAGTTTGCCAATATCCGCTGATTTGCCAGTTGTAAACTTAATGCCACAGTTTGCGATCCCTGGTG
>CAZNNK010000393.1:3023-6553 GCA_964574085.1 uncultured Coleofasciculus sp. | reverse complement strand
TCTTTAGTTGATAAATAAACATTAACAAAAATGAAAAGGGAGTTATGTGAAGGTTCTATAAATTTATTCGGTGAGTTTTATAAAGTTTTAGCAAAGATAATTGGCTGTTATCGATGCATTACGGGTCAATCATAAATAGCAATTTAATTAACGGTCAACTGATGAATTTTTGGGTATTGACAAGATAACACAAGTATGAAGTTAATGAAATTTACCTGAGTTTTTATGAAAGTTCGCTTTTGTTCTTCTTTTTATAGCTTGGAGACTTTTTCTGTGGAACCTTATGGCTTAGACTGGCGCTAAAGCGCAACTACGAGCGCAACTACGAGCGCAACTACGAGCGCGATGACAAGCACAAGGAGGAACCGGGATAATCTAGATAGGGCATTTCTCTAGCTAGGTGATGAATCTTTATGACTGCTTCCACTCCCCGTTTCCCCGATATCCAAAACCACTGGGCGCGTTCTTTTATTGAAGGGTTAGCCCAGGCGGGTATGATTAGTGGCTTTCCCGATGGGCGTTTTCGTCCGAATGATCCCATGAGTCGGGCGCAGTTTGCGGCGTTGTTGCAGAATGCTTTTTCTAAACCGAGTAAACGCCCGAATGTTCCCTTTGTGGATGTTCCCAGCAAACATTGGGCGACTGGGGCGATTGCTAGGGCGTATCAAACTGGGTTTATGTCGGGGTATCCGGGAAATCGGTTTCGCCCAGAGGCGAGTATAGCCAGAGTGGAAGTGTTGGTGTCTCTGATAACGGGATTGGAGATAACTACCCCTGGATTAACGGAAGTGAAAGCCGCCCTACCGGAACTCTATCAAGATTTTGGTGACATTCCCAACTATGCTATTGATCGGATTGCGATCGCAACCAATACGGGAATGGTGGTGAATTATCCCCAGGTTAAGCGGTTGAACCCCCTCAAAGCCGCCACTCGTGCGAATGTTGCGGCGTTTATTTACCAGGCGTTAGTCTATACGGGTGAACTTGACGCCATTGGTTCAGACTATATTATCGTGCGTCAGAAAACCTTGAAACTGAGCCATCAACGGGAGTTTCGCGGGGTGTGGGTGGCGACTATCTGGAACATTGATTGGCCCCCCCAACGGGGATTGTCGGTTGCCCAACAGCAACGGGAATTGTTACAAATTATTGACCGCATGGCTGAACTTCAGTTAAATGCGTTAATCTTGCAAGTTCGACCGACTGGTGATGCCTTTTATGCCTCACAGTTAGAACCCTGGAGTGAATGGCTGACTGGAGTACAAGGTCAGGCTCCCGATCCTTATTATGACCCCTTAGAGTTTGCGATCGCGGCTTGTCATCAGCGCAATATTGAACTCCACGCCTGGTTTAACCCCTACCGCGCCAAAACTTCTTCCCAAAGTTCCGCCAGTGTCGCCCCTCACATTAGCGTCACCCATCCCGAATACGTGTATAAATATGGTAATCAACAGTGGATGGACCCTGGGGTAAAAGTAGTTCAAGATTTAACCTATAACGTCATTATGGATGTGGTGCGGCGCTATGACGTTGATGGCATTCATCTCGATGATTATTTTTATCCCTATCCCATCGCGGGTGAAGCGTTTCCTGATGATAAAACCTATAAGGCTTATCAAGCTGAAGGCGGCACTCTTAGCTTAAGTGATTGGCGGCGGGACAATGTAAATCAAATGGTGCAACGCCTTTATAACGGGATTCGGGCGACAAAGAAACATGTTAAATTTGGCATTAGTCCCTTTGGCATTTATCGTCCCGGACAACCGCCTCAAATTAAAGGCTTAGATCAATACGAATCCCTGTATGCTGACCCGAAAAAATGGTTAGAAGCAGGATGGATTGATTATATCGCCCCACAATTATACTGGCGCATTGACCCCCCAGCCCAAAGTTATCCGGTTCTCCTGCAATGGTGGACAGATAATAATCCCAAACAGCGTCATATTTATCCCGGTAATCGGTTAAGTATGTTGGATGATCAAGAGTGGTCGTTCTTGGAATATGAACGACAGGTTGATATTACCCGCAACCTTGCCCCCCAACTCTCCCTAGGCAATATTTTTTATAATATGAAAGTCTTTAATGAAAATCGTTTTGGAGTGGTTGAAAAGTTCCAATCCTCTGTCTATAGTCAACCCGCCTTATCTCCAACCATGTCGTGGTTGAGTGATACCCCGCCAGCGATTCCGGTTCGAGTGAGAGTAATTGGGAATACGCTAATTTGGAGTGCGGCGATTAATGCCAAGATTCGCTCTTGGACAGTGTATCAGCAGCAAGGCGAGAACTGGACATTGCACAAAATTTTGCCAGAGGAGATAACCGAGGCAGAATTAGCACCAGGAACCTATGCGGTCTGTGCTGTAGACAGACTGGCGAATGAAAGTTTAGGCGTTGTAGCGTCTATTCAATAATGCCGATGTTAAAGGATGTCAACATTGTAGTGGACTGACACAGCTAAAATTGTGGAATAGGTTGTAGGTTGGGTTGACGCCAGGAAACCCAACGAAATCTAGGCTAAGGTTCCCTACCAGAGGAAAGCTCATGAATACTGTAACCTTAAATTTAGACACCATTCCCTTAACCGACGAACAGTTCTATCAATTATGTCAAAATAATCGCGAGTTTAACTTTGAAACGACAGCGCAGGGAGAATTAATTATCATGCCACCCGTTGGCGGAGAAAGTGGGAATCGAGAATCTGAACTGATTGCCGATTTGGTCATCTGGAATCGGCAAACTAACCTGGGTTATACCTTTAGTTCCTCTACAATATTTAAGTTACCCAATGGCGCTAAACGTTCCCCAGATGCCGCGTGGATTTGCCGAGAACGCTGGGAAGCGCTCCCCCCTGAACAACGGCGCAAATTTCCCCCGATTGCACCGGATTTTGTCATCGAATTAAGGTCAGCCACCGATGATTTACAACTGTTGCGTGACAAAATGCAAGAGCATAAGGATGCTGGCGTGCAATTGGCATGGTTAATTAATCCCCAACAGCAGCAAGTGGAAATTTATCGCCAAAGACAGCCAGTAGAAATACGAAATCTGCCGACAGAATTATCGGGTGAAACCCTATTACCAGGATTTAGCTTAACTTTATCTGCATATCCAGAGGATGCGCTTGGTTAAGCCGATGAGCTAAACTGCCATGCATTTCAATTAGGTATTCGTAGCGAGCAAGATGCTCGCACTACAAGGATTGCGCCATTATTGATATTAAGGTTTAAATGCCGAACAGCTTACTACAAGGATGAGAGCCATTGTTGACCCTACACCTTATTGTTTATCCTCTGGCTTCTGCTCCTTGGCTTTTACTCTCTTCCTTACTTTACTTGGCTTCGGCTTTTTGGCTTCGGGCTTTTGCTTTTCTGTAGTCGGCTTCGGCTCTTTGGCTTCTACCTTCTGCTCATCTGTAGTCGGCTTCTGTTCTTTGGCTTCTACCTTCTGCTCATCTGTAGTCGGCTTCTGTTCTTTAGCTTCTACCTTCTGCTCATCTGTAGTCGGCTTCTGTTCTTTAGCTTCTACCTTCT
>CAZNNK010000393.1:0-2923 GCA_964574085.1 uncultured Coleofasciculus sp. | reverse complement strand
GCTTTTTGACGTCTGGCTTGTGCCGTTTTATACTCGGCTTCTGCTCCTTGGCTTCTGGCTTCTGCTCGTTATCGTCTGGTTTCTCTCTTCCCTTAATCGGCTTCTGCTTTGACTTACTCTGGCGTTTCTCCTGCTGTACCGCTGTCTTATCCGCCTTCGACGCCTTCAAAAACTTCGGGGCTTTCTCCAAGGGTGGCGCTAACAGAGCCTCGAAGTCAAAAAGATTCCGAGTGGGCAGAAATTTAGCCTTGACTTGAATAAATGCCGGATGTCCTTGCTCCTCTTTAGGGGTTTTCGGATCGAATCGGAACGGCTTAACCGGAGAATCTTTCCACATCAAGGGCAGGTGAGACGCCTTCATAAACCTCACCTTTTTCGCGGGTTCAGCTTGCTTGATATAATCTAAGCGCTCGCGATTGAAATTCCGGAAAATCGAGACAACGGGTCCTCGACAGACCGGAATGAATTGCCACAAACCCCGAAGCTGAAACTCAAAATCGTCCAATTGTGCTGCAACGCCATCGGGTTCTCCTTTCGAGAATCCGACCAACTGAAAGGAAACCTGATGCGGCTTGGTACGTTGGGGAAAGTGGGTGACTCTGGGGTAAACGATTAATCGTTGAGTTGCTTCGCCCGTGTTCTTAATTTCCAGTTTCAGAGCGTCAAAAGCCTTACGTAATCGAGAGGTATAGAACAAGGGATAGTCTCGACCCGCCATAGTCAGCGTCGCCCGTCCCTCGTCTGACCAGCTAACGTCACCGACGACGATTCCAATCGCTTGGAAGATAATTCCCTCTCCCTCATTGTCTGATTCCCTGGTGTCCTGATCAGAAGCGTCCGTTGTTTCGTCCGTCGTTTCAGGTGTTTCGGGTGTTTCAGGTGTTTCAGGTGTTTCAGATGTCTCAGGTTGTTCAGGTTTTGCTGTCGTTTGTTCGAGTTCTGGCTCTGTCATGGCTGCTGCTGGCTTTTTCGTTCAGGGTAGCATTAGAACCTCTATTCCGTCGCCAATGGTGGCACGTTGGTTCTGTTACAACCCACTGAAATTCGTTATCCCATCGTCTTTGGACGCCTGTAAGCGGTTCGCTGAGGGAGTTGAATCTCTGGCGGATTATAGCAAGTGGTGCGGCTGCGGTTTGTGTGAGTGCGACTTAGGTTTGACTGACCCATTGTACTATGGCTTGGGTTAACCCTTCTAAAGTATAGTGTTGAGCCTCGACATCCACTCGCCCCAAAACCTGCTGGCAGGTTTTAGAGGTTTGAGGACCAATGGAGGCAATACAGACATTTTGCAAAAGTGAGAGGGGAGCATTGCTATTTCTTTCCAGAAGCTTCCTAAAATTTTTGACGGTTTTAGAACTGGCAAAGGTAATAATATCGACGGTACGATTTTGCAACGCTGCCGAAGCTGGGGGGTCTATTTCCGCTGGACAGATTGATTGATATGATGCCACTTCCACAATAGTAGCACCTTGGGCAGTTAAGTCTTGAACTAAAACCTCTCGTCCGCCCGTTTCTACACGCGGGAACAGGATAGTTTGTTCGGCTAGGGGTTCCGGAAAATGTTCAATTAGAGAATCAGCGACAAAATCGGGGGGAATAAAATCTGGATGTAATCCCCGTTCCTTTAAACTCGCCGCCGTTTTCTTGCCCACAACAGCAATTTTGACTCCCGATAACGCACGGCTATCTTTTCCTAGCGCCAGCAATCGTTCAAAAAAGTAGTTGACACCGTTACTTGAGGTGAGAATTAACCAATCGAAATCGGATACATTAGTAATGGCTTGATCTAAGGCGTGCCAACTCGACGGCGGTGTAATCACCAAAGCCGGCATTTCAATCACCGTTGCGCCTTCTTTCTCCAACAAGTCCCGAAATGTACTCGACTGTTGCGCCGAACGAGTGACTAAGATTGTTTGACCCTGAAGCATCTGCGGGAAACCACGTCTATTGATGTCCTCGCCTATTGTCTCGTGTTTTGGGGTAAACTCAACAGGCAACTGTTGGTGCGATCGCAGATAGTCTCGTAATCCTACCACTTCTCCTATGACAATCACCACCGGAGACAGGGAGACATCCGCCGTTTGCTTAACAATACTCGATAATGTTCCCACCCAAACCTGTTGCTGAGTCTGTCCACAAGCCCGAATCACCGCCACAGGAGTTTGATAGGATTTGCCATAACGCTGTAACTGCTGAACGATTGTCCCTAAATGACGTCCACCCATTAAAATAGCCAGGGTATCAATTCGCGCCAAGGCTTCCCAATCTAAAGCTTCAGGTTGATGCGCTGTCAGAACGGCAAAACAGCGACTCAACACGGCATCCGTCAGGGGAATATTTGCCAGTAACGGTGCAGCCAGGGCAGAGGAAATCCCCGGTACAATCTCAAAGGCGCAACCTGCATCGGTTAACGCTTGAATTTCAGATGTAGCCCGACCAAAAATAAAGGGATCACCACTTTTTAAACGGACAACTTGCTTGGCTTGTTGACATTGGTTGACCAGCAATTGATTAATTTCCGCTTGCGGAGTTGAGGGACGCCCCCCCCGCTTGCCCACATCAAACTGGCGGCAATTTGCGGGGACTAATTGTAAAAGTTGGACGTCTACTAAAGCGTCATAGACTAATACCTCCGCTTGACGGAGAATCTGTTGCCCGCGTAGGGTGAGGTATGCCATACTTCCGGGTCCAGCACCGACGAGATAGACCTTACCCAAAGGGCGGCAACGCCCACCTATCGAAGAATCAGGATCAAAGCTGTCCGCCACCTGTTGATTGTTGATTCGCGTTTCTTGATTGGGGTGAATCATTCTCCAATTTTAAACTTATAAGTAGTCGGACAAAAGAAAACAGCACCATACTAAGTTTTGTAAACAAGCCTCAAACCCTTACATAAACGTAGCTTGCTTCTCAAGGGAGCGAG
>CAZNNK010000392.1:0-6556 GCA_964574085.1 uncultured Coleofasciculus sp. | reverse complement strand
CCATGTAACAGCACTTGGCTAAACTCATCCAGACCCTGAATCGTTTGTAATGCATAGGTTTGCTTCTCTGTCAATACCTTGGCGCGATCGTCTGCCACATTTGGCTGATCCAGGGTTCTGAGAATTTCTCGGTATTCAACCACCACATACCCTTTTTCTGCCAACTTGTTAACAATCGAAGACGTAGCATGACAGACTTGCAACAATTCATTCAGCCACAAATCCCCACCCCGACGCCGCAGTACATCTAACACTTCCCGTTGTCGTTCAGTTACATCGGCGTCAAAGCGATCCGCCACTAAGGTTACGGCTTTCTTTTGCTTCGGACGTGAAGGTTGGGGCGGTTTCAAATAACTTTCCACCCAGCCGCGTTTGAGTAAATCTTTCACCCCGCGACGCGCCCCTTTTACTTGGCGTTGCAGATAGGCGACACTGTAATCTCCTTCGGGTTGGGCGTCCAAGAGTGCTAAAATTTGACGCGCCGTTCGACCGACAAATGTATCTGCGCCATCAGGAACCGCCTCTCGATGCAGACGAACTCGCCGTTGCGATCGCATCAATAATCCCGGCGGTAACGCCCCCCGCACTACGGATATCAGGGGTGTGCAGTAATACTGCGCCACTCGTTCCAATACTTGCCAATAGGAGTTCTCAAAAAACCCCGTACCGATCACCTCATCCACCTCGCGGATTTTCGCCAATGGCACATCAGCCGGAGGAGAAGCCAGTAAGCGAATCGCGATCGCCCCCACCTGTCGGTTATTCAATGGCACCGTTAAAATATCCCCCGGTTTAACCGACAAATCCTCCGGGATGCGGTACGTCAACAGTCCCTCGAGTCCTGGACAATCCACCAGCGCCTCCACCCAGCGATTTTGATCACCACCGGATTCATAAGTTGCTTTTGGTTCTGCCACAATTAAACTTGTCGGGGAATCAGACACAGCAATCACCTCTAAATTCTGTTCACGGCAACTGGGGGAACCTTGATTCAGTCACCTCAGTTAGCGGTTTTTCTGTCATGTTCCAGACATGCCATGGCGCGTCTTTTGGCAATTTATAATTCACAATTCAATTGGATTTTCCATCGCTACCAAAATACTCTCGATAGGCACAAATCTTGTCTCCTCGAACCTCTAACGAAACCGCAACCCGATTTTTATAGAGTTCTCCCCTCGATTGTATTGGGTGACTTCTCTGCCATCGGGACTCCAAAACCACAGTGTTTAATCGGGTTGACCCTGAATCATTAGCTATGCATATAAAAACGGCATAAACTATTTGCAAACTTTATGTATTGGCGTGAACTCCTGTTCTTGTATGGATACAGCCAATCCGGAAATCCTCCCTAAACGCGACATCAGTAGAACTTGGCGGTTTCATTGGTAATCACCTAGCCAAATTTGAGAGAACGTATATTGTATAGCAAAAGGCAGAAGTTTTATGATGGAAGGTGGTGAGAACGGTTATCTTGAATGTATCCCTACTGGTGTGGCACACTTTATTTGATGAATTAGATTCGGCTTGTAGTAGGGAACTTTAGCCCTAGATTCCGTTGGGTTTCCTGTCGTCAACCCAACCTACAACCTATTCCACAATTTTAGCTGTGCCACGCCCCTAGGGAGGTTAGAAGTTTGTAGCCGTGTGGGTCATCGGATCGAACTCAAATCGCTGCTGATAATCCGTTTTTCCATAAAGATTAAAGGTAATCGTCGGTTCGGTTCCCATCACTTCTACATGGTGAATCGCATCAGGCATAAAGCTGATAATATCGCCAGGAACCAGAATTTGTTCACCCACCTTTTCGATGCGATCGGGAAATTCTGAATCCCTAGTCCGTCGCCAAAATGTATTTTTTTCTTCACCACTGATTAACGCTACCACTCCCCAAGCCGCATGATTGTGAATCGGAGAGACTCGTCCGGGTAACCAAACCACAGTCTGCACGGTTAAGGGGAACTCTGGCTCATCATACAGCATGAGGACAGACCACCCTGTATCGGGATTCGGTTCGCGATATTCACCCTGTAGCCAATAGGAACTCGTCAGTAAACGGCGGACTAACGGGCGAATTTGTTCTAGGCGTTGGCGATCATCCTTAATGGTTTCCAGAATATCTTCTACATCGGTTAGAAAGCGATAAAGTCGATAGTATCCTGTGGATGTTTCACTCTCTGAGACACTACAGGCTAGACAGTCTCCATCACTTGTCACTAACCAATCACTACTTTGCATCATTTATTTTATAACTAGAGTCTAATCAGCGGTGATTATTTGGGAAGGATGTCATCTTTGTCGGTTGAACCGTTGGAACATAGGTGAAGCATTCTCGAAAAGTAACCCAACTTTAGGTTACCCTGTTGGGTTTCGCTATCGCTCTACCCAACCTACAAGAAGGTTTTGCGCTTTCCCTGACATATTCCCATGATTTTTGGCATTCCATTGAGCAATTTAGCCGAAAAAGAAAACTCACAGGGACGCCGACAAAATTTTTATCCGGTTCCGTCATATTGTCAAGTTTGACAAATCCATTAAGAGAAAACATGAATTTTTCCTGAGAAAATCTAGGTTTGTCCTAAACCTCGCTAATCCGACAAGCCATTTTTGACGACAGTCTCAGCAAATCCCAAGCTGTTTTTAAGGGTAACTTAAGCTTTGTCAGGTTAAGTATTGTCTAAGCCCAGGCAGACTTCCGGGCGATGATGTACCAATCCTTGTATCATAGAAGCCAGAATAGAATGAAAGTTAACTACCTTGCGACACTCACCATTGCCTCTATTCTAGGTCTGGGGCTAGCAACGGGTTGTGGTAACCCCTGTGCCGCTAAACCGGGACCCGAAGGCGGGACTGAAACTCAAGCGAATCCCTGTGCGGGTAAAGAGAATCCTTGCGCGGGTAAGGCTAATCCTTGTGCTGCTAAAGAGAACCCCTGCGCGGGTAAGGCTAATCCTTGTGCTGCTAAAGAAAACCCCTGCGCGGGTAAGACCAATTAATCAGCCTCTAGATTGACGACTTCTGTTACAAAGGCGCGAAAGTTAAGGTTCCCCGCGATTTACTCGGAGAAATGAGACTCAGACAGAACTGACACTTGCTTTACCGTTGAACCACCCTCTGTAGGGGCAATTCATGAATTGTCCCTACTTTTTTTGAAATAGCTGAAACGACTACTTAACCAGCATCAAATCCTGACTATTCCCTGTTCCCTGTTCCCTTGTCTTCACCTCAACTTTAATTGTGTCCGACTACACTTATACCGATACACGCCTGTGGATGCAACCCTGACTTGTGAGTGTTCATACACATCCCTTCGTTGTGTACGAATGAGTAGAGATAATTGAAATAAGAATTAAATTAAACATTGTTTCTGGTTGTTCAAGAGGACAGCATAACCACTGTTACTTGTGGCGAATACCAGAATTGATTATCTCCCTCAAGACTCATGAAAACCCTGACAAAATGGATAGCCATAGGAACTATCGAACTTATTTTCTGTTTTTGGCTCTTAGGTAATGCCGCCACTCTAGTGAGTTCTCCCAGTGACCAAAAAGTTTGGTTAGGCGTAAGTTATTACGTCGTCGGATTACTGGTTGTACCGGGAGCTTCCATCAGTCATGTCGCCGCCAGATTTCATCATGCTCAAGTTCGACACAAGCAGATAAAAGACGCTTTCCCGGATTGTGATGTTTCCTTAGTTGAGCTTTTGGATGTCAACTGAAGAAATCATCAATTTTATCTCTTCATCAGTTGCACGATAGAGATACATAGAGTGGCATGATTTAACCAAAAATTTATTCTAACATCAGCAAAATTTTTGCTGAACTGCCTTTCCACTTCGGATACATTTAGTCAATCGTTCAAGACCATGAAAAATCTACCTCAGCGTTTCTTAAAACTCACTGGAATTACGGCTGCTTTGGCCATTATTGCATCAGGTTGTGGTGCGGTTCCGGGAAGCAGTGTTAAGCGGATACCCCCTGGCTATGTTGGACTCAAAGTTGAGCTTTATGGTAACAACCGTGGGGTACAAAATGCCACCATTAGTACAGGTAAGGTTTGGTATAATGGCTACACTGAAGAAATTGTCGTTTTTCCTGATCATGTTCAGTATTATATCTTAACCGCTTCAACGGAAGAAGGCTCTCCAGTTGATGAAAGCATCACTTTTGGTGTCGGTGGTACAACGGTTAATGCTGATGTCTCCCTGTCCTACTTTTTCAACACCCGGAAAATTAAAGACTTTTACGGGAAGTATCTGAAAGACCCAGATCAGTTCAAAGCTACCCTAGTTCGCAGCGAAACTCGTAATTGCTTTAACCAGTCGGCGACTGGATTAAAACCGGAACAAATTGTGGGAGATAAGCAGGGACAATTACTCAAAGATGTCCAAACTTGCTTGAACAATAAATTTGGTGCTGTGGGTGTTACCTTTGATTCCGTGGGTTTTGTTAGTAAGCCTCGATTTGACGAGTCCATTGAAGCTCAAATAACGGCTCGTTTCCAAGCTGAACAGCAAGCCGTAGCCGCCAAAGCCCAGCTTGAAGTTGCAGAAGCGGAATCCCAGCGGAAAATTGCCGAAGCCAGGGGAGAAGCTGAAGCGTCTCGGATTAAAGCTTCAACCGTTTCACCGTTAACGATTCGTTTGCGGGAGTTGGAATTGCAAGAGGAAATGATTAAGAAATGGGATGGCATTTTACCCACGTATTTAGGTGGAACTGCCCCATTTCCGTCCTTCGATCCGAATGCGGGTCATTCGCTACCGTCGGCGAGTACAGCGAAGAAGTAATTTGTCATTTGTTTAAAACTTAGATTAGATCCCCGACTTCTTCAAGAAGTCGGGGATCTGCCAGCAATGGTTAAAACGTGAATGTGGTTCTCACCGTACCAATAACCGCATCGCTGTTATCTGAATTTTGGTTGGGAGAGGTTAACCAAATGATACCCGGTGTAATCGAGAGATTATCACTGACTTGATATTTGTAGAACCCTTCAATGTGATACGCAAAATCTCGATTAAAGTTGTTGGTTCCACCGGGAACATCCAATCCTCTCAGCGTCGGTTCTGCACCCGCAACAATGGCAGCTAAATTCCCCTCTTTTCCTAAATCAGGGAATACTAAACCAACAGCAAAGTTCCAAATATCCGCATTGCCTAACCCAATTAAACGGGCGTCAGTTTTACCAACCCAACCATTAACCAAAAAGCTGGAACTAAATCGGAGGGAGGCTTCTATTCCATAAGAGTTACTGACAACTGGGGTGCTGAGTGTATCGGCTGGCAAATTGGTTACATTTGTTAATTGTCCCGGATTGAGATTAGCAAACGCTGTACCTGTTCCACCTAACAGAAAGCGTCTAGCGTCATCTCCACCATCATCATAAGCATGGACGTAGGTTAATCCAATCTTAAACCGACTGCCATAAACAATTTGGGCAATTCCGGAATAATTCCCGTTGAACAACCCATTATCCTCTCCAGGATTACTGGCGGTATTGGAAATGTAGCCCAAATCTACTCTAAGATTATCACTGGGTTTCAGCGCGATCGCCGCCCCTGCGCCAAAGGGTCCAATTCGGTAGATGGGGTTCCGTTCAGCGAAGCGGGAAATGGCATTAGAACCCCCGGCTAATCCTTCTAAGAAGGGGTTCACGGTATCTACGTAGTAATGGTGTAAGCCATTGTTTGCCACGATTTGCACGGTGGCTTTGTCTCCGAGGGGAAAGCGGTAGCGCAAAATGTCGATAATAACGTCATTGCCGTTATCACCATCGTAGGTAAAGCGCCCTTCTTGAGTAAACTTTGATCCATCGTCAAAGGTTACACCATCTCTTGCCAGGATTAGGGCAGCGTTACCCGCCTGGAGACGAGTTTGCAGCATATCCTTCCCGGTGAAGCTAGTCAGGAAGTTGAGGCGAACGCGATCGTGAAAAACGGTATTTACATCGTCGCCAACTTCATCTCCAAACGCATCCGCCAAACCAAAGATAACTTCCCCAGATAGTTTCGTGGTTGTGGAAAACTGATTATCTTCTAAAAATGCCACTCGACCTTCTAAATTATCAACCCGCGCTCCTAAGGTGGCAAGTTCTGCTTCAAATTCTTCGACTAAACGCTGTAGCGTGGGCAATCCTTCAACGTTATCGGGAACGTTGCCAATTAAACGCTCAATTTGCTGTAAACAGGCATTTAATCCAGCCGCAAATTCATAGCGCGTCATCGCCCGATTGCCCCGAAATGTACCATCAGGATATCCCGCAATACAGCCATACCGTTCAACTAGCGATCGCAAGGCTTCATACGCCCAGTCTCCGGGAGAGACATCTCGTAGTTGGGAAACGTTGGTTATTTGTCCCATTCCCTGATTTTCGCTAGCAGCGTCCAATCCTAGGGAGGGTAGAGGGGTTTCCAATGTCGTGGATGGGTTTAATGTCTCCTCTGTCTCCAACGCTGCATCTGGAACCGGAATTTCCCGATTCAAGGGCGTTTGGGCAATTGGATTCAACGGTTGGGTATTTTGATCCGTGATACTTTGGACTGATTGGGTCGGTTCACCTGCGA
>CAZNNK010000391.1:0-6559 GCA_964574085.1 uncultured Coleofasciculus sp. | reverse complement strand
GTTCCTAACTGATGACTCACCTCTGCCACCGTCATATCATCTAAAAATCGCGTATCATCATGTTTAAGCATAACTGAAGGAAGCAAAATCCCATCGCCGAAGTTTTTTCCTGACAATGACCCAAGCAAATCTTGTCCGGTTAACAACCCTGTAACAGTAATTTCTTGTCCCCAATACTCACTCCGTAGCGCTGCTAGTTTGACCTCCAATCCCTCAACCTTATTCAACTGCTGCACTAGCGGAACAAACGCTGTTTCCACCGCATTACCGACCACCCAGGTAAATTCCCGCGCAGGTTCTACACGAGTGGGTAACATCTGCGTAGCCGCCGCTTGAAACTGTTTAATAAACTGGCGAATTGAACCCACACCATTACCAATTTGGGGATAATCTTCGTAATGAGATTCTGGGGGTAATTCCTGTTGGGCGATTAAAAACCATTCATCCGCTAACCAAGCAAAGGTAGACCCGAATTGTTGGCGAAATTTTGTTTGTAGGGATTGAACTTGCTGGATTACCTCTGCGGCTTTCTCGCGACTAACCGGGATTAATTCATCCTCTGAGGGACGAAAGCGAGTTAATCCCACGGGAACGACAGCAACTGAAGCAACAGCCGGAATTTCATGCTGTTGAAATTGGGCTAAATCTCTCAGGGTTTGTTCCAAGTGAATGCCATCATTAATACCGGGACAAACCACAACTTGAGCATGAATTTGTAATCGTCGTTCCTGAAACCATTGCAACTGGTCTAAAATCTGCCCAGCACGAGGATTTTTGAGGAGTCGGCTGCGAACCTCCGGTTCCGTGGCGTGGATAGAAACATACAACGGAGATAGACGCAGGCGTTCTATCCGATTCCATTCGCTTTGAGTAAGGTTGGTCAGAGTTAAGTATGAACCATAGAGGAAACTGAGGCGATAGTCATCATCTTTGAGATATAAACTCTGTCGTTTTCCGGGAGGTTGTTGGTCAATGAAGCAAAAGGGACAGCGGTTATTGCACTGGATTAAGCCATCAAATAAGGCGGTGGCAAATTCTAGTCCTAAATCCTCGTCGTAGTCTTTCTCAATTTCTACAGAATGGATGTTTCCCGCCGCATCTCGAACTTCTAATTCTAGGAGTTCATCGGCGCAGAGAAATTGATAGTCAATTAAGTCACGAGGAGGTGTACCATTAATCGAGATAATGGCATCACCGGGTTCAAACCCCACCTCAGCCGCGATGGAGTTGGGGATGACGTTGTTAATTAAAGCCGGACGGATAGAGGTTTCACTCATGGGAAAGGGAACAGGGAACAGGGAATAGAGAATTCAAAATTCTAGTTCTTGAACGCCATTGGGTGTAATTTTATACCCCCACTCTGGATGCTGTGCAATTGCCCGTTCGATTTCGGGTCTGAGAATCGGATCTGCCATGAGTTGGTCAATGGTGGTGGGATCGGGTCGTTGATGATAGAGATGCCGACGGCGCAGGGATTTCAGTCGGGTTGGGGTTCTGGAGGGATGGCAAGAACGTTGCACCAGGTTACACAAGCGGCGGTAGTTCTCTTCTAGTTCTTCTGGAGTATGTCCGGTATCAAAATCAGCCGCCGTGAATACAGGTAATTCGGGGGGATTTGCAATGTTTCGCGGTTTCCAACCGTAGCGTAGGGCTTTGATTAGATAATCATTGGGTTTATCAAGTTTTCCCTTGGCGCAATACTCAATGAATGCTTGAATCGACGGTTCTAAATTGTGGGGATAAGTGTAGATCGTTTCTTTTAGATGTTCATCATTGAGTTTAACACCTAGCTTTTCTAACTCAGCTTGGTATTGGAGAATAATATCGACGTGACCGGGATCAAGTTCTGGAAAGTCCATCTGATGATTTTGCGACTAGACGCCCACTTCTGATCATAAAGGTAATTAAGCCTAGATCCCCGACTTCGTAGAAGTTGTCGGGGATCTGCTAGATTGGATCGGTTAGGAATGATGGGTTAAGCGATCGCCTGATTCGACATCAAACCAGTGCATCGTTTTCTCTGGTAGGGTAAGAGTCACCGTATCTTCTTCACCATCCCAGTAGTTATCAGCGGCTAACAATGCCCGAATCGTCTTTCCTTCTGACCCATCTGAACCCTGCACTCGCACGCTAATCAGTTTTTCTTTACCCATATCTTCGACCAAATAGACGTTACCCTTGATGGTCTGTTCATCTCCTTGTCTGGCAATCCGTACATTTTCGGGACGAACACCCATGACAATTTGGCGCGGTTTTGTCCGTAGGTTAGGCAGTTTCAGTTTAAAGTTACCCAGAATGGCATGATTGTCCTGACAGCTAAGGGTTAGCAGGTTCATTTGCGGACTGCCCATGAAACTGGCAACAAAACTATTCGCTGGGTAGGTATAAATCTGATAGGGGGTATCAAGCTGTTGCAAGACGCCCTCATACAGCAAGGCAATGCGAGTCGAGAGAGTCATCGCCTCGGTTTGGTCGTGGGTAACATAGACGACGGGTTTGTTTTGGGATTTAAACAGTTGCTTGAGTTCGGCGCGAACTTGTTCTCGCAGTAAGGCATCCAAGTTACTCAAGGGTTCATCTAATAAAAAGACTTCTGGTTCCCGAACTAAAGCGCGGGCAACCGCCACCCGTTGCCGTTGTCCACCGGAGAGTTGACCGGGTTTGCGTTCGAGTAAGGAACGGTCTAAATCCAGCTTGACAATCACGTCATCAATGCGTTTGCGGATTTCTTCGCTAGGAGTGTTCCGGATTCTCAGCGAGGCGCTGATATTTTCCTCAACGGTCATGTGAGGATAGAGGGCGTAACTTTGGAAGACCATGGCAATATTGCGATCGCCCGGAGGGATGCCGTTAACCGTTTGTCCACTGATCACCACTCTGCCTTTCGTTGGCGTCTCCAATCCGGCAATTAATCGCAGCAATGTGGATTTACCACAGCCAGAGGGTCCAATAAATGTCATGAATTCACCATCTTCCACCTCTAAGCTGATGTCTTTAATCGGTACCGTTTTAGGATTGTATTCTTTGCGGAGATTCTGGAGTTCAAGTTTTGCCATGATTTTTACCTTTTACCTTTTAGCTTTTGCCTTTTACCTTACCCTTTAACTGCCCCAGCCGTGATGCCCTGCACAATACGACGTTGGAAGAACAGCACTAACAGAATTAGGGGAATCGTTCCCGCTACTGTGGCTGCTGCGATCGGACCGTAAGGAATTTCAAATACAGAGGTGCCGCCGATTTGAGCCACTGCTACTGGAATGGTTTTCATTTGATCTCGCGTAATAAAGGTCAAGGCAAAAATAAACTCATTCCAAGCAAAAATAAATGTGAGAATTCCCGTCGTCACCAGGGCAGGTATCGTCATCGGCAGAACAATTTTCAACAGCATTTGCACGGTGTTATATCCATCAACTTGGGCAGAATCTTCTAGATCCTTGGGAAGCTGTTGAAAGAAACTCCGCAGCACCAAGATAGTCAGGGGTAAATTAATTCCGGTATAGGGAATAATTAAAGCGATATAGTTATTCCCCAAGCCTAACAGTTTCACCACCTCTAGCAGTCCCAGGAATAGTAGCACATAGGGAAAGAGACTGACGATTAGAACGCAGGCTAAAACAATCCGTTCGCCAGGAATTCTTAAGCGTGCTAAAGCATAAGCAGCAGGCGCTCCGGCGATTAAACACAAGACTGTGGAGGTTAATGAAACAATGGCACTATTCAGGATATAACGTAAAAAGGGATACCGCTCAAATAGCTGCGTGTAGTGCGTCCAAGTGAGTTGATCGGGCGCGGGAAAATAGACATTCGGAATTGTCGAAATCGCCTCATTGATCTTGAACGAGGTCAACACTTGCCAAAAGGCTGGTGCTAGGCAAAAGATTAGCGTTAATACCACACCAACCCAGAGCATAATTTGCTTGGTATTGATTGTTGATTTGTTTTTGGATGATGAATCTTGAGCGATTGCCATGATTAATCTATTGGTCTCCTAAAACATTAATCCGGGTTTTTGAGAGCAAAAAGCCTACAATTGCCACGGCGAGAATTAGCAAGAGGAAGGTGACGACAACCAACGCCGCACCGTAACCAAAGTCCAGATAGCGTCTCACCGTGTCGTAAATATAGAGTGAAATCATTTCCGTCGCATTCGCTGGACCTCCCCCTGTCATCACCAGCACCAGGTCAAAAATCCCGAAGGCTTGAGCAAAGCGGAACAAGAGGGCAATTAAGATTTGCGGGGTGAGTAGGGGTAATGTAATTTGCACAAAACTCTGTACTGGAGACGCCCCATCAATTGCATGGGCTTCATAAAGATCCTTAGAAATTGATTGCAATCCTGCTAGCAGAATAATCGCAAAAAAGGGCGTTGTTTTCCAGACATCAGCGGCAATCAATGCGATCATTGCCGGAATGGGTTCACCTAACCAAGTTATGGGTTCAACGGCGGGCAATAATCGCAAAATATCATTAGCAACGCCAAACTGGTCATTAAAAATCCACGCCCATGCTAATCCCATGACAGCGGTGGGTAATGCCCAGGGAATTAGGGCGGCGGTGCGAACTAAACCTCGCCCAAAAAAGGCTTGATTTAGCACCAAGGCAATTGCCATTCCCAACACTAATTCCAGGACAATTGAGGACACGGTAAACACCGTTGTGTGCCACATACTTTGCCAAAAGCGTCCATCACCCACTAGCCGTGCATAATTGTCCAAGCCAGTAAACTCTGCCTGTAACTCAGTCCCTAGATTTTGACTGAATAAACTTAACCAAAAAGCTCGTCCAATGGGATAGGCAAACACCATGAGCAAGATCAGGATGGCGAGTAGGGTGAGTAACCAACCCGTTCGTATCTCTCGTTGCCGAATTGAAGCTTGTTTCATCGTAATTTTATGGAGTTACAACGTGCCGTTTAACCAACGGCTAAACCTTAATCTCCTAAAAGTCTTCGCGTTTCCTGGGCGGCGCGATTCATCGCTTGTTCTGGCGTCATCGTTTGCGTAATCGCCGCACTGAGATAACGCTGCAAAATATCTGAGGCTTGAGCATATTGAGCGATAGGAGGACGCAGAACCGCTTTTTCCAGGACTTCTAGCATTTGGGGAAAGTAACTATATTCAGCGACCAGTTCAGAATCGGTATAGAGTGATTTGAGAGCCGGAGCATAGCCGGTTGCCAGACTAAATCGTTTTTGTACATCCGGACGGTTAAAGAATTCAATTACTTTCCAGGCTTCATCGGGGTGTTTTGTTGATTGAGAAATACCCAATCCCCATCCGCCTTGGCAAGCACCACTACTATCCGCTGGTTGGTGTACCATCGGCTTAATTGCAAATTGACCCGCAATTTCTGAGTCGGCTGCTAACGGGTAAACGTAGGGCCAATTCCGTAAGAAAATAGCTTCACCTTCTTGGAATAAGCGGCGGGTTTCTTCTTCAGCGTAAGTGGTAACACCGGCAGGAGAAACCTCTTTTTCAATGGTATTCAGTAAAAATTCGACCGCTTGGATTGCTTCTGGCTGATCAAGTCCAACCTCTAGTGTGTCTGGATTTACCCAAAAGGCACCAAACCCTTCCAGGATTTCCACAAACATAGCAGATAAACCTTCGTATTGCTTTCCTTGCCATAAATATCCCCATTCAACTCCTGTTTGTTGTTGCAACGCCTGAGAGATTTGCATGAGTTCGGCAAAGGTTTCGGGGGGTTCGTATCCACCCTGCTTTAATAAATCAGTACGGTAGTAGAGCATACCCCCATCGGAACGCAAGGGCATACGATACAATTCACCGTTGTAGCGTCCTCCCTCTACATCGCCTTGCAGAAACTTTGACAATTCGTCTTCAGTAATTCTGTCAGATAGGGGCATTAACCATCCGGCGGCGGCAAATTTTGGTACCCAAACAATGTCTAGATAAACGAGGTCGTAAGGTGAATCGCCCAACAAAAAGGCAGAGGTATAGAGGTCTTCCACCAGGTTGGTTTCGTTGGGTCCTTCCAGGATTTCTAGATTTATATTGGGATTTTGTTCTTCAAATTCATCGACAAAGGGTTGCCACTGAGAGGCTTCAAGGGCGCTCATCAATACTTGAACCGTGACGGGTTGTTGCGTCAAGGCGGGGAGAATGAGAAATTGAATCGTGGCAATTGTGGCAATCAGTAAGATCAAAAAACGAGGAACTTTTTTGATTCTGAAGATGCTTCGTTGGAGTCTGCCCAATTGCTGACTAATGTTCATGGGATACTCTGGTAATTCAATAGGGTTCAATTCGCTACTGTGTGATGACGATTGCGCCCTGTCTCTGACAGGATTGCTCTTGGCGCTAATTGGAGTTAACACAGCAGGATGTATAAGCTTCAGCCTAATTGTAGCTAATGCTTATGCAGTTTTACCTCATCGCTCGATTTAATCAGATGTCACTTTAGGTCAAGGTTAAATGTAAAGAAATGAAACTTAAGTTTATTAAAGTTAACATTTCCCAGAAAACAACGCCGCAGAATCGGCTAGGTTAGTCGATTCGAGGGTGCAAAAGGATAGTTGTCGCATGTTTGGCTAACATAA
>CAZNNK010000390.1:0-6570 GCA_964574085.1 uncultured Coleofasciculus sp. | reverse complement strand
GTCTAGAGAGAGGTCGTCTTGGTTATAAATGCTATAGCGGATATTACCGGATTGGGGCTTGTATAACCCGGACATCAGTTTTGCCAAAGTGCTTTTCCCACAACCGGATTCACCAATAATGGCAATGACTTTCCCACCTGAAATTGTGAGAGAGAAGTCTTTCAGTAAGTCCACTCGACCAGGATGGTGAAAATTGAGAGTTGTACAAGTAATCTCTGTATTATCCGGAAGGGTTGCCCAGGCTTTTTGACGATCATCTTGAACTTCTGGAGTCGCATCAATCACTTCAGTAAGTCGTTGAGTCGCGAGTTGAGCGCGGATGAAGGGATTGATAAAGCTCAAGATGTTAATGATTAAGGTAAAGAAATTTGCACTGAGGCTATTAAACGCTAACAATTGCCCGATACTTAATCCTTGACGAATAACCAGTGTACTACCAAACCAGAGTAATAGAATACTACCATTTCTGTAGAGAAAACCGGATAAGGTCGTGCTAACAATTGCCATTTGCATTGCTCGGAAGCTCAGGTAGGCTTGTTCCCCATAGCGCCGCTGAAATTCTTCCCAAAAAGACGGAGCAGAGTTGGTGCTTTTGAGGGCGATCGCCCCTTTAAAGGTTTCGACTAAAATTCCTTGATTTTCAGAGGATAAAACCAACAACCGACGCATTTTATTGCGAATGAGTGGGAACAACACCAGAGTCGAAAAAATCATCAAGCCAGCAACTCCCAAAGAAACAAGGGTGAGTACCCCACTGTAGAAAATCATAAACCCTAGAGAAAAGGCGGCAATAAAAATTTGACTGGGTAAGGTGATACCCACCTGAGAAATTAACATATTGATATCTTGAATATCCCGCAAGCGGCTACTAATTTCCCCACTGCGTCGGGATTCGTAGTAGGAGAGGGGTAAACTTAGAATTGCTCTACCAAATTCTAGGATTAAATCTAACTCTAGGCGTTGGGCAAAGTGAGCAATTAGGTTAGATTGCAAGAATCTTAGCCCCATAGCCATTAAGTTCATCACGAATACAGCGATCGCAATCCCCGTTAATAAGTCCGTATCCCGTCGGATTAGTACCTCATCGGTGAGAATTTGGATAAAAAAGGGAGACGTTAGGGATAGCAAACCAATGACTAGGTTCAGCAGCAACGCTTCAGTCAGAAGGGGGCGATAGTTCCAGATTCGTCCCACCAACCGCCACAAACTGCTAACCTTATTTCGATCGTCTGGAACTTGGTAAAACTCAGGACGTGGTTCGAGTAACAGCATGGCGTTATTACTCCAGCCTGAAACCAGTTCTTCTCTAGATAGGGTGCGAATTCCCGCTGCTGGATCAGCAATAATATACTTTCTGCCTCGTCGCCCATACAAAATGACCCAGTGATTACCCTTCCAGTGAATGATTCCAGGTAGAGGCAGGCTATTTTTATCAACTAATTCTAAGGGAACTTTCACGCCGCGTGCATTGAAGCCAAGTACTTTTGCTCCTTGCTTAAGGTTAAGCATCGTTGTGCCAAGTTGACCGGTTCCCGTCGCTTCACGAGTGCGAGTAATACTAAAAATTTGCCCATAATGTTTGGCAACGGATGCCAAACAAGCTGCGCCGCAGTCTTCTATACTATGCTGTCGAACAATAACTGGAGATTTCATAGACGTTTTACAAGTCATTGAATGAAAAATTTTATGGCATTATCCCTAGATAGAATCAGGTGAAGCGATCGCCCTAGAAACAAAAATTAATAGGTTTGAAATCCCTTCCCTATCCCATAACGCACCGTCCGAAATTCCACGCAGTTTGTCTCTGGGTCATAAAGCGTATAAGTAGCTTTTCCGGGTTCTCGTCCCACATTACCCACCCCAATTACTCGCCGAGGAGATACTGTCGCTGTCTGAACTGGCTGTTGACCATCAAGAGTGGTTACTTGGGAGGAGACGGAACCCTCTTGCAGTTCGTACTCAAACGTTAAACCAGACCGACCGCAAAATAGGTTATTCGCACCTATACGCATTAAGCGATCGCACAATTGCCACGGGGGTGTTTGAGGAGTCAGATTATCATCCACACTCACACTACTCCCATGAATCAGCAAGCAATCGAGTTCAAAGAAGCCAAAATCTAGAGAACGAATCCATTCAACAGTTTGACGAGAAACGCTATTCCAAAGTTCTTGAACGGTATCAGCACCATAGTATTCGATCAATTGAGTCGGTTCGCCTGTAGTCCCCAATCCATAAAGAATCAAACATTGTTCCTCCCACCATCCTGTACAAACATTGGGAATCAGTTCATTTGATTTAGGAAAACGAATCCGCTGTACTACCCGCTCGCTTTCTGGTCTAGGACTAATAAAATCCCCCAAGATATAGATATCCTCCACCCACCGTTTCTGACGTTTGATATCCGTAAGTACCGCTTCATAAGCCGCGATATTCCCTTCAATTCCACTTAATATTGCCCAGTTTTTCATTGGTTATTCGTTAGCCGTCAAGTATCAAGCTCTATTCGAGTCAGAACTTACGCAAAACCTATACACTACTTACGTTTCAATAGTGAAGCGACACCTATTGCACCAAACGCTAATAGGCTTATTGCAGAATCAGGTTCAGGCACTGACTGCCGACCATTGATGTAGTATTGCGTCTTCTCCCAAACCTGCCCTCCGATGGTTCGCCCCAAAACCCTTCCATTTAGATCTCCATCGAGAAAGTGGATACCACCATATAACCGAGAAATTCCGGCTTCATCAGCAGCTTCTGAAAAGGTAGTCCAGCAAAGCAGTACGTCAGTTGCTGGTGTACCCGTTTCAAAGGCAGAGCTATTGGCTGGTTGGATATGGCACGCGCCGAAGTAATCATTCCCTGTAAACCGTTTCAGAATCTCGGCACTAGCGGCGCTGAAAGTACTGTGTCCCGATACATATTCGGCAAAAGGAGGCGTGACAAAGCTAATCTTCTGATAAGGCAGCCAGGTTGAACCATCCATCCACTGGGAGCCTTGATTAGAACCCGCCCAAGCGTAGATTTCTTGAACGCCCGTGTCTGGATTGGTGCGGACATAGGGGTGATTATCAGGTAATAGATGGTTCTGTGCCAGATATCGGATGGCTGTCACCGGACGGAGGTAATCATAGAATCGTTTGGCATCCCAAGCCGCGATCCCAGCGTCGAAGACAGCGTTGCCTAAGGCAAAGAACATCTTTACATCATCGTCAAGGGTGTGGATATCTCTCTGAGAGATATACTCGCCAAAAAGGTTCCAGTGACCGGGTGGCAGTACAGTTGCCGGACCGTCTGCCCAGTACTCAGCGATTACTTTTTGCTCGTCCGTGAGTTCGGCACTGTACTCAATGAGTTGCAAAGCCTGATCAATGTACTCCTGAGTGCCAAACTGCGCCGGGGGGGGAGGTAAGAATTGATCACCAGATGTCAGGGCAAAGGGGGTCACCTCTCCCCAGTGGGGTGTGAGGAACTTTTGAACAGTAACGCCATTGTTGACGCTCAACGGTTGCCAGCGATTCGGATCGTTAACTGTATCCCAGGTGTTGACTGGCACATAGCCAGTGGTGTCAGCGTAACCGTTTAATTGGTTTGAACCATCGTTGTGCCGGAAATTAAGTAAAGCCTGGGCAACGACGTTACCAATTCCAGCCGCCGTACTGATGTCGATGGTTGGGGTGTAAGTGTAATCCAGGCTAGTCATCAGGTCATCAAATAGAGAAACCTGAGACGGGAATAGGTCTACCAGTGTGGTGTAAGCAGCATAGCTGATAGCCTCGCTTTTGTTCTCATCGGTAATGAACTCCTCAGAGACTTGGAGATTATCTCCCAATTGAGTGCCGATTGCTATTGGATCGTAGGCAGCCCAGGCATCGAAGATGCTGGTATGTACAATGCCGAGAACCCGCGATACTGGTGTGGGTCCAAGATTTGTATTGCTGATTGCTTGTAGAGTGACATTGTTCCATTTGGCAACTACAGTTGCATCATTACTCAAGGTAAAGCCACCCAAGGTAGCAGCTTTGGTTGGTAACCCAAGAAATAAGCTTGCTACTGCTACTCCAACGGATAAGTATGATTTGATTCTTTGTTGTGTGTGCAGCTCAGGGAGAGTCTTACGCCTAAAAATGGGGTTTTTCATGCTAAATATGGAAGTACTAAAATTAATAGTTATCGCGTACAAATGTGAGTTGGGTCATCGGCTTTTTCGGCATACTCCAGCCCTCGCGCCAACCGCCACGCAAAGATAGGAGGTAAACCTTTAGCCATAATGGCAGCACAGGTTTTTTGGTAGTCGTACTCAACCTCTCTAAGTGTTACCTGATCGGTGTCGGTGTCGTAAATAACATAAGTCGCATTGGGGCGTCCGTGACGGGGTTCTCCGACGGAACCTACATTAACAATACGTTTGAGGGGAGCATTAAACGTTTGCTGTTGTTGTTGTCCCTCTGCCCTAATCTTGACTTGTAGTTGCCCTGCCTCCAGAGTACGAATATAAGGTACATGAGTATGTCCGCAAAAGAGGATATCTGCATCTACAGATAATACTCGTTCTGAGGCGAGAAAAGCATCTAAGGTCGGTAACAAATACTCGTGGTTGCTCTGAGGACTACCGTGAACAAAACAGAGGTTTCCGTCTTTTAAGCTATGAGGCAATTGTTCCAAAAATTCTCGTGTTTCCGGGTGAATTTCCTGGTTAGTCCATTCATGGGCAAGACGACCCCGTTTTTCGGCTAATACTGAAGGATAGGAACATTCGCAGGCATTGAGTCCTTCGACAACATCTTCATCCCAACATCCTTGGCAAGTGGGAATATCCAACGAGCGAATTTGTTCGACTACGGCATTAGGATAGGGACCATAACCTACTAAGTCACCCACGCAAAAAATTTTGTCAGCATTTTGGCGATCAATATCTAATAAAACGGCATCTAAGGCTTCGTAATTACCGTGAATGCAAGAGATAACAGCGAGTTTCATACTTCCTCTAAGTCTTCTTCTAATGATTCTTTAATTTGTTGCTGGTAGTGATGAATGGCAGTGTCGGATAAACAACAATCTTTTAAGGTTTGAGAAAGACAGTTCGGATAATGAAGATGTCATTTTATATACCCCTAAGAAATGGAGTCAAGAATTTGGGTCATGGTTCAGGGAGCCAAAACGTGAGCTTTGGGGATAAGAATGGTCAGCAGAAAAATCGCAAGTTGAGCGGCGACAATGCTAGGGGCGATCGCCCCAATCCCCAACTCATACGCCTGCTTCACCTCATCAAGTAGCAGATCCAGCGTGTAGCGGTAGCAACCGGGCATCGATGGTACTTCTTCCCGCTGCCCCTCTCCTTCCATCACAAACAAGGGATAGATCAAATCTTCGACCCGCAGAACATTCTCCCGCACCATCCGACGCAGGGTTTCACTTCGCCGCAAGCGCCGAGGACGGTGTATGATGGCTGGCACCGTAGAGTTGGCTTGACGATCAGAATCAGAGGGTTCGATTGCTGCCTGTGGAGTTTGAGGTGCAAGCGTTGAGGCTTCAGTCAGGCTCATAGTATAATGAGAATGGTTATCATTCGCCTATTCTACAGCACCCGCCGTGAAAAGTGACTCATCATCTCAAGAAAGTGCAACCTATTTGCCTCGTCTGACTCGCAATCAGCAAGCGGTGCTGGATGTCCTGCTAAGCCAAGCGGATGCCCGCTCAGCCCAGGAGTTGTATAGCCTGCTGCGTGAACGACAGGCGATCGGGTTGGCAACGGTGTATCGGGCATTACAAACGTTGAAATTGCATGGATTGATCAAAAGTCGAATGGGGGCAAACGGCGAAGCGTTATACAGCCCCGTAGCACTTGACCAGCACTACCTTACCTGCTTGCAATGTGGTCAATCGTTTCCACTCGATCACTGCCCTGTGCAAGAATTTGAAGACCATTTGCAGCCCTCAGTTCCGTTCAAAATCTACTATCACACCCTGGAATTTTTCGGACTCTGTGAACCCTGCACCCATCAAATTTATTAGTGATTGCTCGGTTTCTCTAACAACAAGCTAAAAATTCACTGAGAAATGCTGCTGTTTACGTTTTGAAATCCTCTTCCAGAGCCATAGCGAACAGTTTTGAATTCAATTCGGTTGGAATTGGGGTGATAAAGCGTATACGTGGCTTGACCAGGGATACGTCCAACATTGCCAACGCCAACAATCTGCCGAGGTTTTACCAAAGTGGCTTGTGGCGAGGCAGCTAAATTCCCTTCAATTCCACTTAAAATTGCCCAGTTTTTCATTGTTTATTCCTTCATTGTCAAGTATCAAACTCTATTAGATTAGCTCTAGCCGTCTTGTTTTCTATATGGAATAAATCCCCCACAGCCATCACGCCTAGGGGGACTTATTCAGGGAACGACTAATATTAATCAGCTTGACCCTTGCTCGGATGCTTCTTGAAAAATGCCAGTAACCCCAACATAGTAAATCCTAACAAGGTAGAAGGTTCTGGCACAGACTCTACCTGAAAGTCTAAGAAAAATCGACCGGATGAAGCCAAAGGTGTATGACTATTATCTTCTTTAACATCAA
>CAZNNK010000389.1:0-6576 GCA_964574085.1 uncultured Coleofasciculus sp. | reverse complement strand
GGTGATTGCGAGTGGTAAACCCTTCCTGGGTATCTGTTTGGGGTTGCAAATTCTGTTTGAGGGTTCAGAAGAAGGAAATGAACCCGGATTAGGGATTATCCCTGGGAAAGTGCGGCGATTTCAGCCAGAACCGGATATCCGCATTCCGCACATGGGGTGGAATCACTTGGAGTTTACTCAACCGGATTGTCCTTTGTGGATGCAGTTATCTGAGAACCCACAAGTTTATTTTGTCCATTCCTACTACGTTGACCCCGTTGATCCGGCGATTCGCGCCGCTACAGTAACCCACGGATCACAACAGGTCACGGCGGCGATCGCGCGGGATAATATGATGGCGGTTCAGTTCCATCCCGAAAAATCGTCCACAGCAGGCTTACAAATTCTATCGAACTTTGTTACGCTTCTGAAAACGCCTGTATCCGTTTAAGATGGAAGAACTCACGGACAGAGAACAGGGAACAGAAGATCTCAAACCTGAGTCAGGGCGGGTTTTGTAACCAAACGAGGGCAAACCATCAAAATTAGTCCCTAAACCCGCCCCTACAAACCCGATTTTATCGAGGGTTGCGGCGGGTCAACACTTAAAATTCTTTGATAAATGGATTGTATTGACCTTCTTTCAGGAAAACCCCAATCTCCCTATATCCTCCTCATCACCCCCTCACCCCCAACTCCCCCAGCTTCCCCATCTTCCCCTGATCAACGCAATTGGGTCTGAACATTGGTAGGCTGGAAAGAGTCGCCAATGGCGTTTGAGTACAGGAGAGTAGACCTTGAAGTATCAGAATTCACAGAATTGGCAAGCTTTAGTAGGAGGAGTTATTGCAGCAGCCTTGATTCTCCTTAGCTTTAGCTCCTTTGTGATCATCAACCCAGGTCAAGCCGGGGTCATCAGCATCTTGGGTAAAGCGAGAGATGGAGCCTTATTAGAGGGAATCCACATTAAACCCCCCTTGGTTTCTGTGGTGGACGTCTATGATGTGACCGTGCAAAAATTTGAAGTTCCGGCTCAGAGTTCCACCAAAGATCTTCAGGATCTATCGGCTAGCTTCGCGATTAACTTCCGTCTTGACCCCACACAAGTGGTTCAGATCCGACGGACACAAGGCACATTACAGAATATCGTCTCGAAAATTATCGCCCCCCAGACGCAGGAATCGTTCAAAGTTGCAGCGGCTCGGCGAACGGTAGAAGAAGCCATCACCAAACGGACTGAACTGAAGCAAGACTTTGATAACGCTTTGAATGAACGGTTGGAAAAGTATGGCATCATCGTCCTGGATACCAGCGTGGTTGACCTAACCTTCTCGCCAGAGTTCTCCAGGGCGGTTGAGGAAAAACAAATCGCTGAACAACGGGCGCAACGTGCGGTTTACGTTGCCCGGGAAGCCGAACAACAAGCCCAAGCGGACATTAATCGCGCCAAGGGTAGAGCCGAAGCCCAACGACTATTAGCGGAAACCCTGAGAGAACAAGGTGGACCCTTAGTTCTGCAAAAAGAAGCGATTGAAGCCTGGAAACAAGGTGGGGCGCAAATGCCGAAAGTTTTGGTCATGGGTGGTGATTCCAATAGTAGTGTGCCATTCCTATTTAACTTAGGGGATGTGGCACAGGAAACGCTACCGCGCTAAAGACACCAAATCCTGTGGTTATCCTATAGCTTACTTTTGGTCGGGATCGGGAAAACCTCTCTCCATCCCCCCTTGCCCCCATCCTGACAGGTGTAGGTTTTTTATTTTAGGGTGGGGACAAGACAAGGAGGACAAGGAAGGAAAGAAGACAAGGGGGAAAAACCGTACAGAATTGGGTTCGGTCAAGCTAACGGTAAAAAGCCGAAACGCCTTATGTTTCGTTAAAAATCTTCCTTGTCTACTGGTCTACCTGTCTACCTTGTCTTACCTAAACCTCAATCTTAAAAAACCTACCCTTGTGAGGGGGAAAGGAAGGGGGTTAGGGGATTAGGTTTGATATCGATTTTTCTAGATGGCGTGAAAAGTCAGATCCTGTAGGGGCGACCCGCTTAGCCTAATGAATAACTCCAATCCACTCAATGGGTTAGGGTCGCCCTTAAATCTCGTTCCCCCGTCTGAATGCCCTTGGGGAGGATATGCCTCTCGTCGTCAGGGTTTCAGCAGGTTAGGATAAGAACGAATCAGGTCATAAGCCTGATCGAAGGTTTTCTAGTCCATGTTCAGGTCTTAGTAACGGAACGTTATGGAATTTTTGTCCGATACCGTCGTGCTGTCACGTCTGCAATTTGCGGTGACGGCTATTTTTCACATGCTGTGGCCCGTTCTTACCACAGGTATGGGGATTTACCTGGTTATCGTGGAAGGACTATGGCTGAAGACTCGCAATCCTGATTATTATTACCATGCTCGCTTCTGGTCAAAACTGTATGTCCTCAATTTTGGCATCGGCGTCGCCACAGGTGTGCCGATGGAATTTCAGTTTGGCACCAACTGGGCATCCTTTTCCGAGGCGGTGGGTAATTTTTTCGGCAGCATTCTCGGCTTTGAAGCGTCGATGGCGTTCATGCTAGAAGCGGCGTTTTTAGGGATTATGGTGTTTGGTTGGCAGCGGGTTCATCCAATCATGCACTATGTTGCCACTATCCTCGTGGCATTCGGGGCGAACTTATCCACGTTCTGGATATTAGCTGCTAATTCCTGGATGCAAACTCCAGCCGGGGGAGAATTTGTCGATGGTAAGTTTATTGTCAGTGATTATTTTCAGGCGATTTTTAATCCCTTCATGATGAACAGTGTCCTACACATGTTCTTTGGCACCCTGGAGACATCACTGTTTGTGATTGGGGGGATTAGCGCTTGGTACATTCTCAACAAACGCCATTCCGCCTTCTTTTCTAAGGCGTTGAAAATTGTCTTAGCGGTTGCGATCGCAGTCGCCCCCTTACAGATCTATATTGGACATTTAAGTGGCGAACAAGTGTATCGTCATCAGCCGTCCAAACTAGCGGCGATGGAAGCGCAGTGGGAAACTGTACCCGCAGGCGTTGCCGCAGATTGGAGTCTTTTGGCATTTCCCAATGAAACCACTGAACAAAATGATTGGGAAATTAAAGTCCCCAACGCTTTGGGATATATCCTGGAATTCAAAAAAGAATTGCCAGAACCCGTATTGGGATTGAAGGAGTGGAAACCTGAAGATCGACCCCATCTGTTAGGGTTAATCTACTATTCTTTCCGGATTATGATTGCCATTGGTTTCTTCTTTGCCGGATTAATGCTGGTAAGTGTACTGCAATGGCTACGGGGTAAGCTTTCACCGGAAAACATTACCCAGCAGCGTCTGCTTTTAGTTGCCTGGATTTTTGCTGCACCCCTCGGTTATATTGCAGTAGAATCCGGCTGGATTGTCCGCTGTGTGGGACGACAACCCTGGACAGTATACGGGCAGATTCGCACCGTAGATGCCGTGTCTAATGTTCCAGCCAGTAATGTTTTAACCTCGTTACTCAGTTTCAGCGGGGTTTATACCCTGTTATTTTGTGCCGCGTTGTTTTTTGGCAGCCGAATTATCCGCAAAGGTCCCAATTTAAACCTCCCTTTACCGAGTTCTGAAACTCAAGAAGGAGTCAACACTGAACCTGGACAATTTATTCCTGATGAACGTCCCCTAGAAACGCAACAGTAGGAGGTTGTATGGAAACATTATCCTATTTTCTTCCCCAAGTTTGGTTTGCCATTTTAGCCTTGTTTCTCTTCCTCTACGTGATGCTAGATGGATTTGATTTAGGCGTGGGCATTTTATCCCTGACTTCTTCAAGTGAGGAACGTCGGGGTATTTTAATGACCAGTTTGGGTAATGTTTGGGATGCCAATGAAACCTGGCTGGTGATTATGGGCGGCGGGTTGTTTGGCGCATTTCCCTTAGCCTACGGCACGATTTTAAATGCCTTGTATATTCCCATTTTCTTGATGGTGTTTGGCTTTATCTTTCGGGCGGTGGCGTTTGAGTTTCGCGAACAAGCGGATCGCAAGTTCTTCTGGAATTTAGCCTTTGGTGCCGGAAGTTTTAGCGCTGCACTGGGTCAAGGATTTGCGTTGGGGGCTGTACTATCCGGGATTACGGTTGATCAAGCGGGTCATTTTATTGGCGGAACTTGGGATTGGCTCACCTGGCAATCTGTTGTTGTGGCGTTGACATTGATTCAAGGGTATGTGTTGATTGGCTCAACTTATTTGGTTTTGAAAACAGAGGGAGAATTACAAACCACCCATTACAAAACGGCTAAAATTGCCGCAATCACCACGCTAATTGGTGCGATTGTAATTACGATTGCCACACCAATATTTTATGAATATGCGCGATCGCGTCTTTTTTCTCAACCTCAAGTGTATATCTTCGCCGCCATCCCTCTCCTGGGAATTACGCTGATTTGGCTACTCTGGAGAAGTCTGGATCGACAGGAAGAGAGAACGCCATTAATTTGGACAATTCTCCTGTTTTTACTGACATTCCTAGGATTAGCCTTGGTTGTGTTTCCCTACATCATCCCCACTCAGATCACCATTTATGATGCCGCCGCTGACCCCAGTGCGCTGGTGTTTATGATCATCTTTATCGGTGTTCTAATTCCGATTATGTTGGCATACAACATCTATCAATACATTGTGTTTCGGGGTAAGGTTAGGGGTGAACATTATGGAGGCTAAATAAGTCAAACGTCAAAAGTTATTGGGTTTGACCGATAACTTAACTAAACCCGCCCCTACAATCGGGCGGGTTTGACCGATAATATTATGATAAAAACCGATAACCTAACTCAACCCGCACTCCTAAATCGCAATTGAACAAGGCTCCTGGGCAGAAGACAGAAAATTTATGCTTGATCTCTTCCCGTTTCAGACGTTCAAGAAAGTCCTAACCTTGATAACGACAGCGAGATTCAGTTAACCTCATCCCATGCCTAAAAGACACAGAATTTCACGTTAATAGTTCATCGTTGATGGTGTATTGTTATGGTGTAACTTTTTTTTACAATAAATAAACTGAATACTCAGTAAATATTTGCATTAATTCATTAAGTTAATCGGTGATGAACATCCCAAAATGCCTAATTTTTTGCTAGACTAGTTAAGTCTATTTACTTATTAGCAGCAGGAACAATGTCAGGCATGGCTAGAGGCTGAAGTATGGCTACTTCCTCAAATCGTTGTGGCATTGAGCTAAAACTCCACTGAACCCAAAATTTTTGAGGACAACTTGTTAAGCCGACATTATCGATAGAGACTAAGTGTTTACCTTGCCTGATAGCTACAGGATCAGTCGAATCAAGGCTGACCAAGTCGTTTGCAGCATAATTGTAACGGTAAGGGGAAGACGCAATGAAAGTTAAAGGTTTACTAAATAAGTTATCACTCCTGTTCGGATGTTTATGCGTATTCGGACTTTTAGGGGAAAACGTATCCGCCGCCACTATTTGGCGATCGCTTATGGTAGGTCCCCATTATCCCGGAGGAGCATCCTTTGATGATACGATCGCAGGAACGCGCATGACGAACTTGAGCAATCAGTTTGCGCTGTGGTCTAACTGGGAACCAGAAAACATGAATGTGTTGACTGGCGCAGTTACATCAGAGGGGATTACTCAAGCCATTATGAATGCAGGTGTAGATGATAATGATTTCTTCACCTTTGTTTACCATGGACATGGATCATCAAATGAATGCTATTCTCTACCGGGAGAGCGCATGTTTGCTGATGAACTTCACAGCGCACTTGCGGGATTGCCAGCCACGTCCACAAAGTTAGTCGTTAATTTGTCTTGCTACGGAGGTAGTTTTTGGAACGAATTATCAACCCTGAATAACATCGCGTTTTTTAGTGGTGCTGGAGCGACAGAAGTGTTACCTGAGCCACCAAGATTCTATACCAATCTATTTAACAACGCTAATCCCAACAACATCGAGTTTATAGATTGGAACAGTGACAACAGGATTAGTATTAGCGAATACTATACGGCTTCGCAGGTGGTGGATAGGGGAGCTAATTCTCAGTACAACAACTCTAACTCAATCCTAGACAACGCGACAGTTTTTTACCTTCCTACGTCAGTGGCTGAACCTAGCTCTGTCTTAGGTATTATCGTAATAGGAGTATGGGGATTGAAAAAAATTTACAAACAGGGTGCATAGTTAGATTGTTCATTTTTGGCGATCGCACCATTGCGATCGCGAAATCATGTAATTGCCTTGACGTTCAATTTCCGAGCCGTTATCCTAAATAGTACAAATGTATTTTGCGATGCCACCATGAGTGATTCAGGACAACCTCCACGTCGTCGCAGACAGCAAAATCGTGCAAGGGAGGATGAATCCAGTCATCCCGATCAGCCGCAACACCGTACAGAGGTTCAAATTGGCGGATACTCCTCTTTCGCTCAACATGATCCGCGTTATGGGCTGAGGTTGAAAGACGTAGAAAAATCCCTTGGACACCGTACTATTACGTAAGCTGTTCGGTATTTAAACCTTAATATCAATAATGGCGCAATCCTCGTAGTGCGAGCCAGACAGCTCGCTACTAAGTAGGTGGACACAATTAAAG
>CAZNNK010000388.1:0-6593 GCA_964574085.1 uncultured Coleofasciculus sp. | reverse complement strand
TAGTAGCGTAGCACACCATTAAGTCTTCTTTTTAGTGTCACTCAATCTGTGTAATCTAGGATTTGGAAGTGATAAGTATAGAGTCTATAGGCTCGCACATTTTCCCATGATGAGATAGTACCTAAAAAATTAGCCAAAGTCAAGAGCGCTATCGTATAAATGGGTAAAAAAAGAAGTGCGATCGCCTGTCAGTCGAATTGAGGATAAACCCCAGTGCGATCGCACCCACTTTCCTTACAAGTCAACCCTTAGGCGATACCAACGGGTTGGCTACGCTAACGCAAATTCAGTATATTGTCTAACATGAGGTGGATGAAACGCTAAAACAATCTCCTCTCGTGTAATTCCTTTGTGCAACAACTCTGTCGCCACTCCATCCTCTGTCCAATCTTCCTCAATCCAAATTTTGTTATCTTTTAAACGGATATGAATCATCACACTTTTAATCCGCTCATCCTTGTGCCATCCTATCAACAGCAAAAGGTACTGATCGTGTACCTCATCAAAGGCTAAAGCACTTTCAGTTGTCGAACCCGATTTTTCATTGAGTTGATGATATTCTGTTAAAACATCTTGGATGATTTGCCGATAATGCTTTAATCTATCCATTCCACAATACCCTCACTTTCTGGATCAACGATTAACAATTTCACTTGATTCCGATTGATAATCATCTGAGCTAACTGGCGTTGGAAATAACGTTTATAGGTTCCTTGTGTAATCGCTAAATACAGGTAAAAATCTAATCCTGTCTCTATCAAAATATCTCGATATACAATATACTGACCCACAGCTTGCTCTAAGTCATTAATAAATGAGCGCCCTAAGAAACTTTTAACTTCGACAAGAATTTTTTGACCCTGTTTGGCTGCGGCGATTGGTTTTTCCGCTGCAATATCCACATATAAGCGATCACCACCATACTCCAAAGAATAATCTTCTGTTAAAATCTCCCAACCATCTTTAACCAATGCAAATTTCACAGCATTATGATAAATATCCTTAGCAGGCATCTATAGGCTGGTACATTTTCCCATGATGAAATAGTACCTAAAAACTTAGCCAAAGTCAAGACCTTTATCGTATAAATGAGTAAAAAAAGAAGTGCGATCGCCTGTCAGTCGAATTGAGGATAAACAAAGCGCGATCGAACCATCGCCAAAAAGCGAGCGATCACACCCGCTTTCCTTACAAGTCAGCCCTTAGACGATACCAACGGGTTGGCTACGCTAAAGCAAATTCTGTATCATGAAATACAACTCCTTCAGAGGTACAAAACCAAACGTAAACCCTGATCAACCGCCTCCTGAATGTCATCCGATAAAGAACCCACTCGTTCTGAGAGAAAAGCCTTATCAATCGTTACTACCTGGGACACGTTAACCACTGAATCACGAGGTAAACTTGTTGCTTTTCGAGGTAAAAGAACATTCCCAGGTGCTTGTGCTAAGTCCAGATTTGAGGTAATGACAACTACAATTACCGTTTGAATCAAACTTTGATTGAACGCATTATCTTGTACAATTAGCACAGGGCGACGGTATCCGGGTTCAGAACCCGTTGGTTCAGGTAAACTTGCCCACCAAATTTCACCTCGATACACTACCACTCCTCATGAGGTAAACAGGCGAATTGTAACTGAGTCATCACAGGGTCTACAGATGAGGGGTGTTTGCTATAGACTTGATTAAGTGTCTCTGTCACATCGGGTTTCTCATGATTGGTAACATAAGCCTGCAACGCCCTAGTATACAACTCGCTGCGTGATAAGCCTAGACGTTTAGACATTGCTTCGGCTGCCTCAAAAATCGGATCTGGGATAGAAACGGCAGTTTTCATAAAAGCTTACAGTTAACTAAGAATCTGATAACTTTTAGCATTTTAGCTTATGGATTTGAAGGGATCGGCATTGAGTCTATAGGCTGGCACATTTTCCCATGATGAAATAGTACCTAAAAAATTAGCCAAAGTCAACCCTCTATCGTAATAAATGAGTAAAACTATAGCTCTGGTAATAAATCAATCAAATCAATCAGCACCAGATAGCATAACGGTGAAGTATCCGAAACAACTGCCATTAAAGTTCTGGATTCCCCTGAGTCATTATTTTTTCCATGGTTAACAAATCCTGCTCAAAATCCGCTTCATCATAGTGTAAATAGGCTCCAGCTTGCTTGAGAAAACCATCCACCTCATAGCGCGAAGAGAGGTTGAGCAATCTTCCCACCTGCGCCGAAGTAATCACTCCCTGACGATAGGCTTCAATGGCTAAACACTCCACAACTTTTCGAGGGAAGTTATCCCACTTTTCCTGAATCGTGCTGGCAATTTCGTCGGGTAAATTAATGGTAATTTGCACAGAACCTCCTCCAGTACCCTCACATCCCGCTTAGGTTATAACAATTCTAACCTAGCCCTGGCGATCGCGTAACACTGATTTCGCTGATTTAGAGAAACGGTAGTGGTGGGGAGTTAGAGGTTAGTTCCACTGATTTCACTGAGGTGTTAGTTCTCAATAGCAAGAATATGTAAGAATTGTCGGGATATTATTATGTCCTCTGTGTCAATCTGTGTGCTTCACGATTGAGTCTTCTTTAGAGTGGCATTCAATCGGTGTAATCTGTGTTTTTGAAGTGATGAGGAAAGGGTCTATAGGCTGGCACATTTTTCCATGATGAAATAGTACCTAAAAAATTAGTCAAAGTCAAGTATTTTAAATAAAAAAAGAAGTGCGATCGCCCCATCAATGGGTTCGCCGAACACTTTCAATCAGCTTTATATTAGCTCTGAGCCATTCATTCACCAATATCTCAACTTCAATGCCATTCTCATTGGCAAGCTTATTCATCACCTCATTGACATCGGGTTCCAGATAAATAGGAAAGTTAAAAACGGCATCAGAAAGATAAAATTTGCCACGTTCACCCTTAGAAAAATCATAGTCTGCTTTCATTAATTCTCAGCACCCCAAAGCTCAATAGATTAGCATTATGTATGGAAAAGAAACCGTAGGGGCGCACCGACGTGCGCCCTTTGCCTAACGTGCGCCCTTTGCCTAACGTGCGCCCTTAAAAGCATTACCCTAATCAACCTGCGCTTGATCTCCCCTGATGTTAACCTTATCCGAATTGTGCGATCGCGCCAGGGTTGCACCCCACCAGATAACCAGGCTCAACCCCTTCCCAGCCAGTACATTGAGCAATCGTGCGATTACCGTAACACGCTCTTTCACTGATTTATCGAAACGGTAACGGTGAGGGATGAGAGGTTAGTCCCACTGATTTCACGGAGGCGTTAGTCCAATATAGCCAGAAGATGTAAGAAAAGAATTGTCGGGACATTATTAAGTCCTCGGTGTCAATCTGTGTCCTTCACGCTTTGAGTCTTCTCTTGAGTGTCACTCAATCGGTGTAATCTGTGTTTTTGAAGTGATGAGTACAGAGTCTATAGGCGGACACATTTTCCCACGGTAAAAGAATACCTAAAAAATTAGCCCAAGTCAAGCCTCTATGAAATGGGTTAAAATGGAGTGCGATCGCGCCAAGGTTGCACCCCATCGGATAACCAGGCTCAACCTAAGTCATCAAACCCCAACATAACCGCCGCGACGAATTTCCCTCAAACCATATAAAATAAACAGGATTCAAGAATAGTCACGCAATCACCGACACTTATGCCTCGCCGCGACGATCTTCACAAAATCCTGATCTTGGGTTCTGGTCCCATTGTTATTGGACAAGCCTGTGAGTTTGACTACTCTGGCACTCAGGCGTGTAAAGCCCTCCAACAAGAAGGCTATGAAGTGATACTGGTTAACTCCAATCCAGCCACGATCATGACCGACCCAGACACCGCAGACCGCACTTACATTGAACCCCTGACTCCGGAAATTGTGGAGAAGGTGATTGCCAATGAACGCCCTGACGCCCTATTGCCGACGATGGGGGGTCAGACGGGTCTGAATGTTGCCGTAACGCTGGCGAAAAACGGGGTTCTGGATAAATACGGCGTTGATCTCATTGGTGCTAAACTCGATGCCATCGAAATGGCAGAAGACCGCCAGCTTTTCAAAGATGCCATGGGACGCATTGGGATTCAAGTCTGTCCCTCCGGAATCGCCAGTACCCTGGATGAAGCCAAAGCCCTTGCTGAACGAATTGGCACCTACCCCCTAATTATTCGTCCAGCTTATACATTAGGCGGGACAGGCGGCGGTATCGCCTATAACCAGGAAGAATACGAAGAAATGGCACAAGCGGGGTTAGACGCCTCCCCTGTGTCTCAAATCATCGTAGAACAGTCCCTGCTGGGATGGAAAGAATATGAGTTAGAGGTGATGCGAGATCTCGCCGATAACGTGGTGATTATCTGTTCCATCGAAAACCTTGATCCTATGGGCGTCCACACGGGGGACTCGATTACCGTCGCCCCCGCCCAAACCCTTACCGATAAGGAATATCAGCGACTCCGGGATTACTCGATTCAAATTATCCGGGAGATTGGCGTAGAAACAGGGGGATCAAATATTCAGTTTGCCATCAATCCCGTGTCTGGGGACGTGATTGTCATCGAAATGAATCCCCGTGTCTCCCGGAGTTCTGCCCTCGCCTCCAAAGCCACCGGGTTCCCCATTGCCAAGTTTGCCGCTAAGTTAGCGGTAGGGTATACCTTGGATGAGATTCCCAACGACATTACTCAGAAAACCCCCGCCTCCTTTGAACCGACGATCGATTATGTGGTGACCAAAATTCCCCGGTTTACCTTTGAAAAATTCCCCAACGCCCAACCTGTCCTCACCACCCAGATGAAGTCCGTGGGGGAAGCCATGGCAATTGGGCGCACGTTCCAAGAATCCTGTCAAAAAGCCCTGCGTTCCCTGGAAATCGGACGCTACGGCTGGGGATGCGATGGCGCGGAGAAACTTCCCTCCTTGGAACAAGTCCGGTCTGGCTTACGTACACCGAACCCCAACCGGATTTTTACCCTGCGTCACGCCTTACAGTTAGGCATGACCGTCGCAGAAATTTACGAACTCACCGGGATTGACCCTTGGTTTTTGGATAAGTTTGCCGATTTACTGGAAACTGAAAAATTCCTCAAGCGAACTCCCTTAAAAAGCTTGACAAAAGAACAGCTTTGGGATATAAAGCGTCAAGGCTATAGCGATCGCCAAATTGCCTTCGCCACCAAGACAACGGAAGATGAGGTGCGGACGTACCGCAAGGAACTGGGGGTTGTCGCGGTTTACAAAGTCGTGGATACCTGCGCGGCTGAATTTGAAGCATTGACCCCCTATTACTATTCCACCTACGAAGAAGAAACCGAAATTATCCCCTCCGATAAGCGCAAGGTAATGATTCTCGGCGGGGGACCCAACCGGATTGGACAGGGAATTGAGTTTGATTACTGTTGCTGTCATGCGGCTTATGCCCTCGCTAAAGAAGGGTTTGAGACGATTATGGTTAACTCCAACCCGGAAACCGTTTCCACGGACTACGACACCAGCGATCGCCTCTACTTTGAACCCCTGACTAAAGAAGACGTTCTCAATATCATCGAAACCGAGAAGCCAGAAGGGATTATCATTCAGTTTGGCGGTCAAACTCCCCTCAAACTCGCCGTTCCCCTCCAGGAGTTTTTAAACAATCCCGAAATCCCCACCGCCGTTCCCACCAAAATCTGGGGAACTTCTCCCGACTCCATTGATATTGCTGAAGATCGGGAACGCTTTGAGAAAATCCTACGCCAACTGGATATCAAACAGCCCCCCAATGGCATCGCCCGCAGTTATGAGGAGGCGTTAGACATCGCCAAGCGCATCGGTTACCCGGTGGTGGTGCGTCCCTCCTACGTCCTTGGGGGACGGGCAATGGAAATTGTCTATTCTGACCTGGAGTTGGAACGGTATATGACCTTTGCGGTGCAAGTGGAACCGGAACACCCGATTCTGATTGATAAGTTCTTGGAAAACGCAATTGAGGTGGATGTGGATGCGATCGCGGATCATACGGGTCGGGTGGTGATTGGTGGCATCATGGAACATATTGAACAAGCTGGGATTCACTCCGGAGACTCAGCATGTTCGGTGCCGTTTATTTCCCTGAATCCCACGGCAATGGAAACGATTCGCACCAGTACCCATCAATTAGCCACAACGTTGAAAGTCATCGGCTTGATGAATATCCAGTTTGCGGTGCAAGGGGAAACGGTTTACATTTTAGAAGCCAACCCCAGGGCGTCGCGTACTGTTCCCTATGTCTCTAAAGCCACAGGTGTGCCACTGGCGGGGTTTGCTTCCCGGATCATGGCAGGAGAAACCCTAGAAGCCCTGGGGTTAACTCGTGAACCTCAACTCCAGCACATTGCGGTTAAAGAAGCCGTCTTGCCCTTTGATAAATTTCCCGGTACCGATGTCATCCTCGGACCGGAAATGCGGTCTACGGGGGAAGTGATGGGCATTGATACGGATTTTGGTAAGGCATTTGCCAAGGCAGAATTAGCAGCGGGTCAGCGTTTACCCCTGTCGGGGACTGTCTTTGTGTCTACCAATAACCGGGATAAAGCCAATGTGGTTCCCGTCGTGCGAGACTTGA
>CAZNNK010000387.1:0-6629 GCA_964574085.1 uncultured Coleofasciculus sp. | reverse complement strand
TCCATTCTACCATCAAAGTAAAAAACCTACCCTTGTGAGGATGGGGGAGATGGGGGAGATGGGGGAGATTGGGAAGATGAGGGGGCTGACAGTCGGTTAATTCTGTTGGATATAAGATTTAAACACATCCACTAATTCAGCACGGCTGACAATCAGCGTGGGAAACGATCGCCCACCGTAATCTTGACCGACTTTCAACGGGAAAATTGGGTCTGACTCCAACGCTACCCAAACTGCACCTGCTGCGTTGACAATCACCCACGCCCCAGCAATATCCCAAATTTTGGGTGTTGCTTCCATCCCGCCGAGAACCGCTCCTGTAGCAACGGTGATGAAGTTATAACTGGCAACCCCTAACATGCGAATTTTACAGGGGAAGGGTTGCTGTAAGAGGGAGGTACTGCGAGAGCAAAGGTTGAAAAAGTGATTACTACTGAGTTCATCGGGGCTACTGTGGATGGAAAACTCATTCATAAACGCGCTAGGGATAATATCCGGTAATCCCGATTCCCCCGCCCAAAAGCCATGAAAGGATTGTCCGATGGGAGGGAAATGGACATATCCGAACACAGGTGTGCCATGATACAGCAAGCCCAGAGAAATTCCCCAAATCGGGATGCCTCGGGTAAAGTTGGTTGTACCATCTAAGGGATCGATAATCCAGCACCACTCGGTATCCGGAAACCGATGTTCCCCTTCCTCACTGATGATTCCGTGACTAGGAAACCGAGAGGCGATCGCCCGACGGATCGTCTCATCCGCCCAATGATCTGCTTGGGTCACCAAACTCCCATCCGCTTTCTGCGACGCCTGACAGCAGCGAAAATCAGGCAGGAGTTGACTACCGACATGGTTGGTAATCTCTTTAGCAAAATCGAGTACAGACGCCCAAAATTCCTTCATTTGTTAAACATCCATATAATCCCTGATCTAGAGTCTCTGGATAGAAATGGTTACCTCAACACTAGATTGGGGGGGTTTAGTGACATCTGGGTCAACCCAAACCGATAATCGTCAAACCCGCCCCTACCATATTATCCGTATTAGCCGTCTAAATCGCTTTCCATAACCGTCGCGATCGCTTGCTTGGCATTATCCCGGAATTCTTGCACGTTCACTCGTCCCAAAAACCAAATCGCGGCAATCATGCCTACGGCTTGCAAGGCAAATACCAAACCATACGCGAACACAGGTGCGGTAAACAAGGTTTCTCCAATGGACAACACCCAGCCACCGACAAAGGTAGCTAACCCCCGCGCGATCGCTTGGGCTAATCCCCACGCCCCAATAAAGGTTCCGGCGGTTTCTGCTGCTGTCAAATCCAGCATTAGACTTAATCCCCCCGTCGTGGTGATTCCCGCCGCTAGACCAAATAACACCATCGCCAGCTTCAAAAGCTCCGCCTGTTGCGTAAATCCGGCTAGAATAATCACACAGAAGCTAATAGCTACGGATAGACATCCCAATTTCGTCGTGTTCTGCTTACCGATACGAGGTACGACTAAAAAGCCTGTGGTACTCACACCAATTAATGTCCCTAATCCCCAATAAGAGTTGAGCCGAGTGGTTTCACCAATGGGCATCCCAAAGACATCAGCGCCATAAGGTTCTAACACGCCTTCCTGCATAAATAGGCTAATCGTCATCACCAGTAAAAAGGTGAAAAATAGACCCGTTTGGCGACTGGCGGTTAACACTTTCAGCGCTCTACCCAACGTAACTTGGTCTTCTCGCTCCACTAAACTCGAACGGGAGGCGTAGCGGGAGTATTTTTTCTCAATTCCCAGAGTTGCCAACAGGGTTAATCCGATAACCACCAGTGGCACGATGATAAACAGGCGGTTGAGGGGAGTCTGTAATGTGGCTAAGGGTGATGACAAAACCTCTGCACTAACCTGTGATCCTGTTTCTGCCGGATCAAGGCTGTTGAGCAAGATTCCCCCAGTAATCCCGCCGATAATAATACCCACCATCAGCATTGACCAGGTTGTGCCGATTAACTTCGAGCGATTGTCCTCATCTGAAACATCCACCAGCATAGCGGTAAATGGGGTAGAACTGGCACTTAAGGCAAGACCATAGAGGGTGAAAATTAATGCCAATACCCCTGTCCAGCCTAATATTTCGGTATTTAATGTCCAACCTCCAGCAGTTTGTACCGCCGCACCCAGTTGCCACATCACCTGAACCGCCAGAAAAGCCGCGATCGCAAATCCGGCGGTGCCAAGCCAAACATAACCACTGCGGTGATATCCAAAGAGGGGTTTAGCATCGGATAGCTGACCAAACCAAATTCTAGCCGGGGCAACCAGTTGATGCATGGCTAAAACTCCTGTGGCATAAGCGGGATTAATTCCGAGTTCACTAATCATCACCCGGTTGAGGATACCCAAGGTGAGAATCGCCATAATCCCTAACCCCATCTGGAATAAACCCAGGCGGAACATGGTCAAAATCTTGATTCTGGGCAGGGGTTTGTCTGGGGATGAGGGAGTGGACGAGGACTGAGTAAAATCTCTGGTTTCCATAGCCGTTAAGACGCGAGCGCTTTTTTTGGATGACCCATATAAAACTATACGTTTCCTTAGAGTCTGTAACCCATAAACCCGATAAAATCAAAGAAACATGAACAAATGTAACGAGCTTGTAGTAAGGGCTTTAGCCCTAGATTCTGTTGGGTTTCCTGGCGTCAACCCAACCTACTGGACTGACACAGCTAAAATTGTGGAATAGATTTTACCATTGAATCGGGCGCACGTCTGTGCTACCCGAAGGTTTCGGAGCTAATGGTTAATTCATCCTAGATCAGGCAAGGCAAGCCAATGGAAGAACTACTAGAGTTGAAAAGTTTACTCCTCAAAGGTGATATTTCTGGGGCATTGGTCATTGTTGAAGAATTGGAGGAAATGAGCAGAGACGACAAAATCAATAATATTCGCAGCTACGCCAAAATTCTACTTCTCCATTTAATCAAACAACAAGCTGAAAACCGCACCACCCGCTCTTGGGATGTCTCTATTCGGAATTGTGCCCTAGAGATACAGAGCAAAAATAAACGACGCAAAGCAGGCGGTTATTATCTTAAACCGGAGGAATTGCGCCTCGCCCTAGAAGAAGCCTATGAACAAGCCCTCAATGGCGCATCTCTCGAAGTCGCTGAAGGACTTTATGCTCCAGAAACCTTAGGAAACATGATTGATCGCAGCAGGATTATTGATAGCGCCATGACCCTCATTTTACCTAACTCAGATACATCGAATTAGGTTGTATGCCCAAATAAAGCGTGACCTGTAGTATGCCCAAATCAAGCGTGACCCGTAGGGTGGGTTAGGCGGTATTAAATTTAGGAAATAAACCGTTCAATGATACATCCGCCGTAACCCACCAAGTTATCATTGATTCCAGATGAAAATCAAATAACCAACCGGATTTATGCCAGCTAAGATAGTATTTCATACAGCCTGAGCGATAATTTGAATTGTGCCGATTAGACGACGGCTATAAAATAGATTTATATGGATTGGAGCATGAGAACGATGAATCTAGAGGCTGAATACGATCTGGACTTCTATGCTTGGATTCGTAAAAATGTAGAATTACTGCGGCGAGGTCGTTTGTCCGAAATTGATGTGGAGCATATTGCTGAAGAGTTAGAAAGTATGGGCAAGCGTGACCTCCGTCAACTTCGCAGCCGCTTACAGGTTTTAGTCATGCACCTGCTCAAGTGGCAATATCAACCCGACAAACAAAGCAAAAGTTGGCTGGTGACGATTGATCATCAGCGTGATGAAATTGAAGCCCTATTGTTAGATAGTCCGAGTTTAAGAGGCGAGTTGGAGCAGGGATTGGCAAGGGTTTATCCAAAAGCTGTGCGGGATGCTTGTCGAGAAACGGGTCTTCCTGAGACGGCATTTCCCTTATCCTGTCCTTTTGAGATAGAAGAGATTTTGGCTCAAAATTTTCTGCCGGATTGTCGATAGTTTTCTTAACTACTGTGATAATAGGGAGGGTAAAATGGCAGGAGAAACCCTTTATGAACGGGATTTTTATAGTTGGGCATTCAATCAAGCGAATTTACTCCGTCAGGGTAAGTTTGAGCAGTTGGATTTGGGTCATCTGGTTGAGGAGTTAGAAGACTTGGGGAATCGTCACTACGATCAACTAGAATCTCGATTGATTCAGTTGATCGCTCACTTGTTGAAGTGGCAAGTTCAATATTGGAAACAAACGAACAGTTGGCGAGCGACGATTCGGGTGCAAAGAACGGCGATTGCCAAGCTGCTACGGCGTAATCCAGGGTTGAAATCCCGCTTAGATGAAGCAATGGAGGAAAGTTGGCTTGAAGCCAGGGATTTGGCGATCGCACAAACGGATTTACCCGATGAACAGTTTCCTCAGGTTTGTCCATTTTCCTTCGATCAGGTGATGCGCGAAGACTTTTGGCCTAATTCTCAGATGGAGACAGAAGGTTGATTCTAACCATTCAATGATATATCCGCCGTAACCCACCAAGTTATCATTGATTCCAGAAGAACAAAAGATGCGGGTTCCTCTAAACCGTGACCTGTAGTGACCTGTAGGGTGGGTTAGGCGATATTAAATTTAGGAAATAAACCGTTCAATGATACATCCGCCGTAACCCACCGAGTTATCATTGATTCCAGATGAAAATCAAAGAACCAGCCGGATTTATTTGATTGGAGCCTCCCCCACGCGATCGCAGCCGTTAGGTTAATCGAAGGTGTAGTTTATGTGCCATCACCTCTGGGCTACAACCGACATGGCAAACCCCATAGCCAAATTATTGCTTAGCTGGAAGTTTAGGCGGCTTTGACACCAGGGGTTGAGGTAGTTGATCAGGCGACGGTACGCCTTGATTTAGACATTCAACAACCCCACGCTACTAACGTGGAGCGTGGGGATTGCCAGAGACAGGACTGGCAACGTTAAGAGTTGAATAGACCACCAAGCCGTTAACTGATACACACTTCCAAATACTTCCCCAGTTTGGATTCACTGTAAGTCTACTTGTTTAGACGCTCTAAGAGAGGACATTTTGTTAACGGTGGTCGAGGGGACAGACAACTTTACACGAAAGGCTTATACCCATGATTCGTGTTCCAGTTTTATCACCGAAAGGTAAACCACTAATGCCAGCTAAAGCTAGCCGTGTTCGGCGGTGGCTAAAAGCTGGTAAAGCTAAAGTCGTACATAACGACTTAGGCATATTCCAAGTCCAGTTAACTCAACCACCATCAGGAGAAGAAACCCAAGATATCGTAGCCGGAATTGATCCGGGAAAGCTATTCACGGGGATTGCGATTCAATCAGCCAAAACAACCCTATTCCTAGCACACCTAAGCTGTCACGCATTTAAAGTGGGAATGGGTAGCGAGCAAGATGCTCGCACTACAAGGATGAGAGCCATTGTTCTATATCATGGAAAAATGTGCCGTCCTATAGACCCCAATCAACCGTGACCCGTAGGGTGGGTTAGGCGGTATTAAATTTAGGAAATGAACCGTTCAAGGATATATCCGCCGTAACCCACCAAGTTATCATTGCTTCTGGGTTAACAAAAGATTCGGGTTCCTCAATAAAATTAGTGGAAATCCAAATAGATAGTCGAGGAAAGAGGGGAACGAACACGAAAATGGAAGAGCTAAAAATCAAATACCCAGCCGGATTTGAAAATGCTGTGCAAATGACAAAAGATGAGATGGAGCAGCATATCCGTTTAATGGCTGCCCTGAAAATGTTTGAACTGGGAAAGGTTTCGGCGGGAAAAGCGGCTGAGTTAGCGGGAATGTCAAGACTCGATTTTTTTGAGACTTGCAGCCGATATCGAGTCAGTGTTTTTAATTATCCACCAGAAGAGCTTGAATTAGAACTGGAACAGGATTTAGCACGGCTTAGGAACGCCAGCTAACTATGAAACTTGTTGTCAATACAGGTTCGATTATTGCCTTAGCTAAAATTGGAAAATTGGTTTTACTCAAAGAGCTGGCTCCAGAAGTATTTATTCCTCCTACCGTTTACCGAGAATTATTGGCGAAATTTGGAGCCGAATCGGAGCAGATTTTTTACTACGCCTGAAAGAAAAAGGAGCAATTGAGAACGTGGGAGTGCTTTTGTCAGATATAAGAGAGCGAGGATATTGGCTTTCGGATCAAGTCATAGAAGTGGCTAAACGACTGGCTGGAGAAGAGGATTGATTGGTGACCAAGATATCCTGAAGGTGTGACGCTTACTGGAGGTGCGCTCGTGAATCCGGCTAGTCTTGATCAACAATTAAGTCCTACTTTAGAGAATGGCGATCGCTTGAGTCGTGCTGAGTTTGAGCGGCGCTATAATCTGATGCCTGATCTTAAAAAAGCGGAATTAATCGAAGGAGTCGTTTACGTGCCATCACCTCTGGGCTACAACCGACATGGCAAACCCCACAGCAAAATTATGGCTTGGCTGGAAGTTTATGCGGCTTTGACACCAGGGGTTGAGGTGGCTGATAATGCGACGGTACGCCTTGATTTAGATAATGAACCGCAGCCGGATGCGTTGCTGCGGCTAAATGAAGAGAGTGGGGGGCGATCGCGAATTAGTGAGGATGATTATGTTGAAGGAGCGCCAGA
>CAZNNK010000386.1:0-6633 GCA_964574085.1 uncultured Coleofasciculus sp. | reverse complement strand
ATCCATTTCATTCCTCTCATCGCTGATAAATTATCTGCTGTGTACAAGGCACTATCTCCCACGTATATCCCAGAAAATGTCCACTGTTTTTTAAACTCTTTCAATCTTTCCACATTATTTTACCTTAAAAATCCTGAAATAATTACTGGGTCAGCATTTGGTATTTGCATTTATTCATTTTTATCGCTATAAATTTTGTTGAAATATCTGCGGAATGTAGGTAACAGCCTTATTCATGAATATCTCGTCCTTCAGCAATAAGTAAAACAACCTTTCCTTCCTCATCTTTTAACGGTTTAAGCGAAAAATCAATGCGAACCATCACACGCTCCGGTTTCCGAAACTGAACGTCCTGGCGAACCAAATCACCGTTAGCCGCCTTTTTAATCGCCGCTTTCAACCACTCCTGTATAGATGGGCAGTGATTCCAACACTCCAGTTTCCATACGGGCAAACCGAGTAAATCATCTAATTTATAGCCACTCGCATTTAACGCCGTTTCATTGATATCCACAATCAGTCCTTCTGGAGTCAACAACATCATGGACTGAAACGTTTGATTAAAAATTCCCCGGAAACGTCGTTCACTGTCCTGGAGTTTTTGGATAATTTGTCCTCGTTCAATCGCATAGCGAATCGTTTTCACTAAGAGGGGAATCGTAATATCATCCTTGAGTAAATAATCTTGCGCTCCATGTGCCATTGCCCCCAATGCTAATTCTTCATCATTAGCACCCGTTAACACAACAATGGGAAGATGGGGAATCGCCTCTCGGAATTCAGTCACGGTTTCTAAGCCATCAGCATCCGGAAGATTTAGGTCTAACAACACCACATCAATGGAGAGATTCGCACAACTCTCAATCGCATCCTCGAGTCGTTCAACATGATGCAGTTGCCATTCTTTTGGGTCTAAACGGGAAAATCGATGACGCTGCAAGCGAGCATCACTAGGGCTATCCTCCACTAATAGAACATGAATTAGGTGTTTGTCCATAGGACGGGTCTCACTCCGAGGGCAATTGAACTGCCGCTAACCAAAATTCTTCCAATAGCCGAACCATTCGCATAAACTGTTGAATATCGATAGGTTTGGTAATATAGCAGTTGGCATAACGTTCATAAGACTTGAGTATATCCTCTTCATCTTCCGAGGTTGTGAGAACGATCACGGGAATCCGTTTGAGCGTGGGGTCTGATTTGACCGAGGTTAATACTTCTTGACCATCCATTCCCGGTAAATTCAGATCTAACACAATCAAATCCGGACGGGGAGTGTTAGCATAATCCCCTTGCTGGAGTAAGTAGTCTAGGGCGGTTTCCCCATCTTCTACCCAATGCAAGTTGTTGGCAATTTTAGCTTGCTTAAAGCTAATCTGGATCAGATTCGCGTCACTGGGGGAATCTTCCACCAGTAAAATTTCAATGGGTCTAAATCTATAATGGCTGCTCATAGCGAGGATATCAAACAGGGAAGGGTCAAGAAAAATGTGCTACCAACTCCAGGTTGAGATTCCACCCAAATCCGTCCACCGTGGCGTTCGACAATTTTCTTACAAACGGCTAAACCAATACCCGTACCCGAAAACTCGCGCCGGGTATGGAGACGTTTAAAGATGACAAAGATGCGGTCGAGGTATTTGGGTTTAATCCCAATTCCATTATCCTTTACCTGAAACAGCCATGCATTCTCTGTCAATTGTGCCTCAATCTGGATGTGAGGGGGGCGATCGCGGCAGAATTTGATCGCGTTTGCGATCAGATTTTGAAACAGTTGGATCAGTTGAGTGGGATCAGCCTGAACCGTGGGGAGGGAATCGTAGGTAATCGTCGCTTGGCTTTCTGCGATCGCCACCTGTAAATTCTCAGTCACTTGACGTAGGATGGCATTACAATCGGTCGGTTTCCCCTCTGGTGGACGAGTCCCTAGGCGAGAATACATCAGCAAGGCTTGAATTAACTGGCGCATTCGGGTTGCACCATCAATGATAAACGCCATATAGTCTTGGGCGGATTCATCGAGTTGATCGAGGTAGTCTTGTTGTAAAAGTTGGGTATAACTTGCCACAGCGCGTAACGGTTCCTGCAAATCGTGGGAAGCAATATAGGCAAATTGTTCCAATTCTTGATTAGAACGTTGCAATTCCTGGGTCAGTTCTTTAAGTTTTGCTTCCGCCTCGCGACGTTCAGCAATTTCCGTCTGTAATACGTTATTCATGGCGCTTAAAGCTTGGGTGCGTTCTTCGACTCGCCGTTCTAATTCTTCTCGTGCATTTTGTAAGATATGTTCCGCTTGTTTTTGCAGGGTGATATCTTGAGACATCACCATCCCAGCAAAAATTTCACCTTGCTCATTTTTCACCGGAAGCGTATACACTTGATGGGTGCGATCAGCAAAGGTCATTTCCGATACCTTGGTTTCTCCGGCTAAGGCTGACTGATACAGCGGTTCGATTATTTTACAAACATCGGGTGATAAGACCTCTGTAATCGTTTTTCCTTTTAACTGTTCAGGTTCAAAGCCGCCCGCCCTTACTCCCTCCCCTTCTGCTAACAAGAAGCGTAACTCTCGATCAAATAATAAAACACTGCCATTCGGAAAGTTTTGCGTCAGGGTTCGATACAGTCCCTCACTTTTACGTAAAGCTGCTTCTGTGCGTTTGCGTTCGGCAATTTCCGCCTGTAAGGAAACGTTAAGTTCCGCTTGTTTTTGCCACAGACGAGCATTTTTAATCGAAATCGCGGCTTGGGCGGATATTAGATTTAAGACTTCAACTCGTTCGGGCGTAAATGCCGCGATCGCTAAATTATTTTCCAGATAAAATAATCCAATCAATTGTCCTTGATTCAGCAGGGGCGCACAGACAATGGATTTCGGTTGATTCTGCTGAATGTAGGCATCGGTAATAAATTTTTCCTCAGACGTGGCATCATTTAAGACTAAAATTTCTTGCGTCCGGCTGACATAATGGATAATCGAGCTGGGAATGCCTTGACTGGTTTCCAGGGGAATCGATTGTAAGACTGTAATAGTATCTAAATCCCCCATACAGGTTGCTTCAATTCGCAACTCTCCCTCCCAATCTAATAGTAAAACCCCTTGTGTTGCCCCAGCGTTTTCTATGAGAATTTTCATTAAGCTAATCAGCAACTTATCGAGGTTAATTTCACTGGAAATGGCTTGAAAAGTTTTAATAATTGTGGTAAAGTCTAGCACTGCGGCAAGATGACTCCCCGAAGCTGAGTCTGTATATGAATTGGTGAGTGTATCTTTAATATTAACTGAGGTTAAGGCTTCGGTAAATAAGCCAGGATAAGTTTCCTCTAAATCTTCAACCTTGCGCTTTGCACCCCAATGGTGATAGCCATAGCGGGCTTTTTGCATGTAGAGTTGAGCAAAGTTGACTTTTCCTTTATTCAACCAAAACTTGGCGGCGAGTTCATTTCCTAAAGCCTCATGGTGAATAAAGCCATTGGTTTTGGCTAAGTCAATGGCTTGATCATAGAGATCCATTGCCTTTTCCGTTTGACCCGAAACCCATGCCATTTGTGCATTAATCAATACATATTTATGCCGAAAGTTGGCTGGACAATTTTCGGCCCAATGTTTCATCTGAGCTTGATTAACAATCAAGGTTTGCCAATAATCCGCTTGCTGACTAGCCGCAGCCTGAGGATAGAGGGCGGTTAAGATCAGGGAGGTATAAAAATTATGTTCAGCTTGGGTGAATAAACCGCGAATAAACGGCAGATACTTTTCAGCGTGTTTAATACAATTTACTGCTGATTCGGGTTGGTTGTAGAGATAGAGTAACCAGGCTTTAATGGTATAAAATGTACACAGACCGCCAAACGTCTGATACGTATGACAGGTGGCTAAATAATTGGCTTCACTACTCTCATCGGCATCAAATACTTCCTTATTTTTAGTTTGTCCACATAAATTTAAAACAGGCAATTTACAGGCTAAAATCATGTCGGTTACCCATTGGTTTTGAGTTGTGCGGCTAAAGCGCAAAAATGTATCGGCTTGGCTTAATAAATCAATTAATCGAGACCCCTGATTAAAGGCATTATGAAACTGATTATTTAAGATATAGCCAACATATTGAAAATCCCCAGCTTCCATTCCCGCCTGATACGCCTTATGGTTAATCGATTCAGTATATTGAATCGGTTGAACCCAGGAATTTAAAAAGGTTGCCAAGAAATGATGCGTTCGACTGATATAAATTGGATTATTAAAGGTTTGACTTAATTGGCAAGCCAGTAACCCAAAAGCATAGCCAGACTGATACTCTCCCCACAGAGAACCTAGGAGTAAGCCATAATTAGAATAGCCTTTGGCTGATTCGGGAGCATTGCCATGTTGGAGGGATAAATTGACGAGTTTTACCGTAACCCAAGCATAACTCTCTTGATCAAAGAAATAGGTGGGCGGATCAAGGCTTAATAGGAGATTGACGGCGGCTTTTGTCATCCTATCAGTCATGTGGGGTAAATCGATTAAACTGGCAATGTCCTGATTACCTAAATTTCGTTTTAAGTCAGACAGTTCACTATCCAACGCTTTTTTTAAATTGACATCTGGAAAATCAATTCCGATTTTTTTCAGGGCTTGGCGTCCAACTTGAATGGCTTCTTTATAGTTGGCTAGCATGGTATGTTGAACAATGAGAAGGTTATACAGTTCAGCTTGCTCAACAACAGATTTGACTTGAGTTAAACTCTGATATATTAAATGCTGGGACGATTCAAAGTTACCATTCAGATATTCAACTTCAGCCAGTTCTTTGTGGAGTTTAAACGTTAATATATACTGATCAATCCAGCTTGTTTCGTGTAACGTTAATAGTCCATACTTGAGATAATCCCTAGCGGCTGTATACGCCGTTGCTAATTTCGCTTTTTTGGCAGCCGCTAAATTTAATCGGGTTAATTCAAGTCGTTCAAGGGTATTCGTAACGGCGTATCCTTTCCAATTGAGATGATCGACAATATCAAAGATTCGCTCATATTTTTGATAAGGAGATAGCTGGGCAAGTAACAGCCGACCAATGTGCCAATGAATAGTTTCTTTGGTTGATTTATCCATCAAGGAATCAACGGCTTGTTGCACGCGATCGTGTGAAAACTTATAATCCTTTTCAGAATGCTTAGAATAGAGTTCAATTAATCCTAACTGTAGGGCGGGAGATAAATCCGTCAAGGTGTCATCCGGAGTTTTACTGTAAATTTTGGCAAGCCGATCAAGTGCAAACTGATTTCCAATACAAGCAGCTAACCCTAAAACCTGCTGAGTGCTTTCTGGGAGTTTTTTTAACTTGCCAATCATCAACTCCACTACGTTATCGGTAATCGCTGTTTTTTTAATTTGGTCAATATCCCAAGTCCATTGAGTTGAACGTTCGCAGGTAGAAGGACTCACGTAAATTAAATTGTCCTGAGCGAGGGTTTTGATAAATTCTTTGATAAAGAAAGGATTCCCAGCCGTTTTACGCAAGATGAGTTCGGCTAAAGCCACAACCGCTTGGGCATCTCTGTGTAAAGTTTCTGAAAGTAACTCAATAATTTGTTCTTGGTTGAGGGGATTTACGATAATTTGGTTAATAATAACGCCAACACTACAAATTTTATCGAAGCTACTCATTAAAGGATGAGTCGGCTCAACGTCATTGTCTCGATAAGCACCAATGAGGAATAGATAAGGGATAGGATCATCGGTTAAAATAAATTCCAGCAACTTCAAAGTTGCCGCATCCGCCCATTGTAAATCATCTAAGAAAATAACTAACGGATGTTCGGGTTGGCAGAAAACCCGCATAAAGGCTTGAAAGACTAAATGGAAGCGATTTTGGGATTCAGCTAATCCTAATTCAGGGACTTCCGGCTGAGTCCCAATAATTAGTTCGACTTCGGGAATCACCTGGATAATAATTTGTCCATGGCGACCTAAGGCTTTTAATAATTTTTTTCGCCATTGTCTAAGTTTAGCGTCACTTTCAGTTAAAATTTTTCGGATTAATTTTGAGAAAGAATTAACTAAGGCTGAATAGGGAATATTGCGTTGAAATTGGTCGAATTTTCCGGTTATAAAGTAACCACCATGCTGGGTAATAGATGGACGAATTTTCTGGACTATGGCGGATTTGCCAACACCAGCATCACCCGTAATCAGCATGATTTCGCTTAGTCCTTTTGGAGGATTCGTTACTCCTCGCCCCTTTGGGTAACAGGCGATGCGGAAAAAAGCGGCGAGGATGGCTTGGATTTCTCGTTCTCGACCATAAAGTTTTTGAGGAATTTGCAATGATTTGTCTAAATCATGGTACCCAAGCGGAAATTCTTGAATGGTTCCCCTTGTTTTTAATTGATCTAAACAATACTCTAAATCCAGTTTGAGTCCTACAGCACTTTGATATCGCTTTTGCGGTATTTTTTCCAATAGTTTCATAACCAGATTGGAAATGACTTTAGGACAAACTTGGTTTAGCGTTAATTCCTCCTCGTTCCCAGCTTTTCCAGCGCCCTTTTCCTCTTCCTCTTCCTCTCCCTCTACTTCGTTTAACTGGCACATTACATGAGGTGGGAGAGGCTGTTGAGCCAGATGGCAATAAATTAACTCCAGATGTT
>CAZNNK010000385.1:0-6635 GCA_964574085.1 uncultured Coleofasciculus sp. | reverse complement strand
GTCCTCCTTGTCTTGTCTCCACCCTAAAATAAAAAACCTACACCTGTTAGCTCCCTAACCCTCCCCTTGCCAAGGGGAGGGAACAAGGAACTCGATTATGGCATGATCAAACTATACGGTAATCTCAAAACAAAAAACGCATGGAGACACTAGAACTTAAACTCGATAAAAAGACCATCGAACTGGCGCGATGGTTAGCCGAATCGCGCCGTTGTAATCTATCTGAACTGATTACAGAAGCCATCAACAAGCTGGCTGTTAAAGAATCGGCACAAGACCGGATAATGGGAATGTTTGCTGATGAACCTGACGTTGTTGATGAGATACTAGAAGAGATTATGCGCGATCGCGCTGCACATCCTCTCAATCAGAACTGTGAACAAAGCACTCCTTGACACTGATATTTTTTCCGAAGTGCAAAAAGGTAGAAATTCCAATATTGTCACCAAAGCTAGGGCGTATCGCGATACCTTCGGTTCCTACACAATTTCGGTCATTACGGTTCTCGAAATTATCAAAGGCTGGCATAAGCGTCAACGGCAAGACCGCATTCAACAGTTTCTTAATGTTATCACTGATGTTGAAGTGTTAAATTAAGAATTTGACGTTAGTAACTGGTAATGTATCTCATTATCAACGCATTCAATTATTAGGTTATAAATTGCATCTAGACAACTGGCGAGGTTAATCATACAACGTGGCACTACAGCTACTAGGAATAAGATTAGGAGAGTGGGCTGTTCAACCACAAATGAGGTAAAATTGGACTTTGAGTATCTGACTGACTAATTTCCCAGAAAATAATTTCCCGTAATGGTCAAAGCAAATTGCCATGCAAATTCGAGACTACTTCAATTTTCTTGCTCCTGATGATATCCGCATTCAGGACAGTCGCATCGGGATTGAAAGCGTTCTTTACGAGTATATTTACCGAGCTAAAACCCCTGAAGAAATCGCCCAACAATTTGAAAGCATTACTCTAGAACAGGTTTACGCAACGATTCTTTACTATCTACACAACACCGAAGAAGTGAGTGCTTACTTGGCAGATTGGTTAGCGTTTTGCCGTCAACAGCGAGACGAGCAAAAACAGAATCCTTCTCCGGCACGACAGAGATTCCGTAAATTGAAAGCAGAGGCAGAAGTTCAGCAAAAATAGTCTGAATCGGTGAACCGTTTATAATGATTCAATATTTGTTAGATGAGCATATTGCCTCGTTGTACCGAACTTAACTGATGCGTCAATCTCCTTATACCGCCGACTGCGAGATTTATTAGCGGCTGGAGAATGGAAAGCAGCCGATGACGAAACGGCAGATAAAATGCTAGCTGTAATTGGCAAAGAAAGCTGGTGGGATGTAAACACAGAAAACATAGAAAAATTTCCTTGTACTGACCTACGAACAATTGACCGTCTCTGGGTAAAATACAGTAATGGACGCTTTGGTTTTTCTGTGCAAAAGCAAATTTGGCAAAGTGTAGGGGGACAACTAGGCGTGTATGATCATGACATCGATTGTGCGTTTGGTGATACCGTGGGTTGGCGTGTGAATAATCGTTGGTTATCAAATCGTGATGACTTGACCTTTAGTCTAAAAAGTCCCCATGCCCCCCCAGGGCATCTCCCCGTCGGGGGGTTGGGTGTGGTTGGTTTTTGTGTGGATTTTTGTTATCTCTTCTCTCGCGTCGAGACTTGTAAAATGTAACATATAAAGGTTTCTGCCGAATGTAACAATTTACCGTCCGCCAAAGGTGCAACGCAGTTCAGGAAACGCATAAGCAAGTTGTTCGGCTTCACTAACATTATTAATGGATTGAATCAACTTACTCTGAAGTCGAGAGTTAGCCCTGAATTAAAATACTCGAAGAGAAGCCGCTCCGCGTCTACGGGCTAAGAGCTAAAACCCGTTAAAACGGGTTAATAACTTTATCCAAGAGTTCAGTAAGCTTTAGCTTACTTGAGCTTTGAGCCTGAAATTTATTTCAAGGCTCTCTTGCCACGTTGATAATTTTCATATATAATTCGCTACGCGGCAAAATTATTAATCTGTCTAACCGTTGGTCGGTCTGCATGAGTTGGTGAACGGAGGGAACTTGCAGGTAGAGTCATAACGGCTACGGTATTGCCTAACATATCAAAAAATTCAACACTATAACCCGTTTCTAATTCAGCAACGTTATGTTTTTCGACAACTGTACCGATATCACCTGCATAAAGTCCAGCTTCAGGACTATCGCCAAGCAAGATAACGTCTGAATAAAGTTCGTAATCCATGGTATCCTCTATTCATGGCTCTAGTAGCCGTTGAGTCAGCAATCGTTATAACCCCAATTCTTCCCGCAATGATTGCAGTGAAATGGTTGCTTTTTCCTGAGATAGTTCTCTTAAAAATGCCATAAACTCAGTATTATGTTTCAGTAGTTCCACTTCCACCGCAAACTCATCGACGGGGGCGAGGGCAAATAGTGCGCCGTCGGGCTTGCGTAAAACGACAGCTTCCCCTTGTGCCAGTGTCATCACCTCATCTAGCGTAAGCTGTCCACTTTCTACGTTAATAATCTTCATATCTGAACCTCTTTACCACCAATGTAAAGTGTATTGTGTTCTTTGTGTCCCACAGCCTTGATCTGAACGATACGGGAATCGTCTTCTATAACTACATCATAGAAAACCCGATAGTTATCCACTCGCAGTTCCCAATCCGATAGTTCATTTTCTCCCAGTCGTTTTCTGTTTCTAGTTTCTAGTGTGGGTTCATCGGATAGCTGTGCTTCGATAGAATCAAGAATAATTTTTTGGGCAAATTTTCTATAGGCGCGTATATGATTGGCAGCTGTGGGAGTAAAGTTAATCTCGAATTTCATTGCATGGAAGAAAACCGTTTATGGCTGTAGGGGCGACCCGCCTGCATCAATGAACAATGGTGTCCATTCAATTGACTCGGGTCGCCCTGTGATCAAACCCTGGGGAAATGGTGCGTTACGCTTCGCTAACGCACCCTACAGGTAGCGCTGGACTAGCTACCGCTAATCCGGGCTAAATCGCGGGCGTTTTCTTCAAACGCCGCCGTCAGCGCATCATCGCCACTTAATCCGGCTTCTTCGGCTTTGTGCAGACAAGTTAGTACCCGCTTGTAATCCCGGGGTATCACTTTGACAAACTTCGGCACCATTTCTGTCCAATTCGCCAAGATGGTTAACCCCAGTTGACTCTTGGTGTACTCGACGTGTTTGGCAATCATTTGATGGATGATTTCAATTTCCTCCTCATCTTCCAGTTTCTCCAAGTCGGACATCTGGGTATTACAACGAGTAGCAAAATCTCCTTGTTCATCCAACACATAGGCGACACCGCCACTCATTCCAGCGGCAAAATTGCGCCCGGTTGGACCCAAAACCACTACTTTACCGCCCGTCATATATTCGCAACCATGATCACCCACGGCTTCCACCACCGCATTAATCCCTGAGTTGCGGACACAGAACCGTTCACCCGCCATTCCCCGAATATAAACTTCACCCGCCGTTGCGCCATAGAGGGCGACATTCCCGACGATGATATTTTCACGGGGGACAAAGGTGGAACGGGCGGGGGGATAGAGGATTAATTTACCCCCAGATAATCCTTTACCAAAGTAGTCATTCGCATCTCCTTCGAGTTCTAAGGTGACACCCTTGGGGACAAATGCGCCGAAGCTTTGACCTGCACTTCCTTGGAAATGCAGATGGATGGTATCCTCCGGTAACCCCTGCCAATGACGCTTGGTGATTTCATTGCCTAAAATCGTGCCAACCGCCCGATTGGTATTCTGAATTGGTAGGGTAGCGGTTACTTTTTCACCCTTGGCGATCGCACCTTTGCATAAATCGAGTAGAACCCTCATATCCAGGGACTTATCCAACCCATGATCCTGGGGAATCTGACAATAGCGCCCAATTTCGGGTCCCACATCCGGTTGATAGAGAATCTGGGATAAATCCAATCCCTTCGCCTTCCAATGATCCACCGCCTGCTTCGCTTCCAAGACATCCACACGCCCCACCATTTCATTCAGGGTGCGGAATCCCAGTTGTGCCATGATTTCCCGCACTTCTTGGGCGACAAATCGCATGAAGTTCACCGTATGATCCGGATTGCCGATGAAACTCTGACGCAGCACCGGGTTCTGAGTGGCAATTCCCGCTGGACAGGTGTTTTTTTGACAAACTCGCATCATAATGCAGCCCAGGGTCACGAGAGGTGCCGTAGAGAAGCCAAATTCCTCTGCCCCTAATAGCGCCGCCATGACCACATCGCGCCCGGTTTTCATTTGACCATCGGTTTCCACGACAATCCGCGATCGCAAATCATTCAACACCAAGGTTTGATGGGTTTCCGCCACCCCTAATTCCCAGGGTAATCCGGCGTGTTTAATCGAGGTTTGCGGCGATGCACCCGTTCCGCCATCAAAGCCAGAAATCAATACCACATCCGCATGGGCTTTGGCAACCCCCGCCGCGATAGTTCCTACCCCCACCTCAGACACTAGTTTCACATTAATCCGGGCGTCACGGTTGGCGTTTTTCAAGTCATGAATTAACTCGGCTAAGTCTTCAATTGAGTAGATATCGTGGTGCGGCGGTGGCGAGATTAACCCGACTCCCGGCGTCGAGTTGCGGACTTTGGCAATCCAAGGATACACCTTGCGCCCCGGTAACTGTCCCCCTTCTCCCGGTTTCGCCCCCTGCGCCATCTTGATTTGGAGTTCCTTGGCTTGAGACAAATACAAACTGTTGACGCCAAACCGCCCCGATGCGACTTGTTTAATCGCGCTATTCTTAGAATCGCCCTGTTCATTCGTCCAGGTATAGCGTTCGGGATCTTCTCCGCCTTCCCCAGTATTGGATTTCCCGCCAATTCGGTTCATGGCGATGGCTAGGGATTCGTGGGCTTCTTTAGAGATGGAACCATAACTCATCGCCCCAGTTTTGAAGCGTCGGGTAATCGCCTCCACGGGTTCCACTTCTTCTAAGGGAATGGGGTCGCGTTTCTTGAATTGTAGGAGTCCGCGTAGGGTAAAATGTTGCTGGGTCTGCTCATTAATTAGGGCAGAATACTCTTGATAGGACTCATAACGTCCCTGACGCACAGCGTTTTGCAGGGCGTGGATGGTTTGGGGACTTAATAGGTGTGCCTCCCCGTCTTTGCGCCACTGATATTCGCCGCCTGCATCTAAGGTATGTCCATTCACCTCTCGGTCAGGGAAGGCGTGGCGATGACGCATAATGGCTTCTTGGGCGATTACGTCTAAATCCGCCCCTTCAATCCGGGTGGCTGTCCAGGTAAAATATTGATCAACCAGGGCTTGTTTGAGTCCAATGGTTTCAAAGATTTGGGCGCCGCGATAGCTTTGAATCGTGGAAATGCCAATTTTGGAGGCGACTTTAATTACCCCCTTGGTGGCGGCTTTGATATAGTTTTTCTGGGCTGTTTTGCGATCGATATTCTCCAGCAAGCCCTGACTGATCATATCGTCAATGGTTTCATAGATCAGATAGGGATTAATCCCACCGCAGCCATACCCAATCAGAACCGCATGATGATGAACTTCGCGAGGTTCGCCGGATTCTAAGACGATTCCCACCTTGGTACGGGTTTTTTTGCGGATTAGGTGGTGATGTAATCCAGCCACCGCCAGTAAAGCGGGAATCGGTGCATGGTCTTTATCAATGCCGCGATCGCTGAGAATAATTATAGTCGTCCCGTCTGCGATCGCCTGATCCGCTTTGGCGAAAATCTCATCCAGCGCTGTTTCCAATCCCTTCACCCCCGCCTTGGGGTCAAATAGAATCGGAAGGGTAATGGATTTAAACTCCCCTTCGGACACATATTTCAGCTTTGCCAATTCCTCGTTGGTGAGAATCGGCGTTTTCAGTTCAATTAAATGACAACTCTGGGGTTCAGGTTCGAGTAAATTGCGTTCTGAACCAATCGTGGTTTCGGCTGAGGTGATAATTTCTTCCCGAATCGAATCAATGGGGGGATTGGTGACTTGGGCGAAGAGTTGCTGGAAATAATTGTAAAGTAATTTCGGGCGATCGGATAGTACCGCCAAGGGCGTATCTGAACCCATGGAACCCACCGCTTCCACCCCATTCTGTGCCATCGGTGCCATCAGCATCCGCAATTCCTCGAAGGTATAGCCAAAGGCGACTTGCCGTTGAATCAGGGTGTCGGGTTCCGGTTGGGCTACCTCTGGCGCATCTTTTAACTGTGCCAGTTCGACCATATATTCGTCAATCCACTCTTGGTAGGGATGTTCGCTAATAATTGCCTGTTTCAATTCCTCATCAGCAATAATCCGCCCTTCTTCCATATTCACCAAGAACATCCGCCCGGGTTGCAAGCGCCCTTTAAACGCCACGTCTTCGGGTTCCACGGGTAACACCCCGGCTTCCGATGCCATAATTACCCGATCATCTTTGGTCACATAATACCGCGATGGACGCAACCCATTGCGATCTAGAACTGCCCCAATCGTCGTACCATCAGTAAAGGCGATGGAGGCTGGACCATCCCAGGGTTCCATCAGACAGGAGTGATATTCGTAGAATGCCTTTTTCGCCTCACTCATCGACTCATGATTTGTCCAAGG
>CAZNNK010000384.1:0-6706 GCA_964574085.1 uncultured Coleofasciculus sp. | reverse complement strand
TATTACCAAACATGACTATATCTGACTATATTGTTATTGAAACTTTACAATACATTTTCTTCTGGAACTTCCTCTCGCTGAATCGTCTCCTCTCCCTGCTCTGAAGTTGTCTCAGCCTCTGGCATTGACGGTGGTTCTTTTCCTGGAGCATTGACAGGAATATTCAGCAAATTGGAACTCGAACGCGATACTTTTTCGAGTTGAGCTTGTAAATTGGGCTTTGGGGATGGATTGTTTCCACTCTCTGCTGCTGAGGGTTGAGCCGGGGTAACAGCTTCTCCCTCTACCTCTTTCTCAGGGGATTCTGGATTCTGTGATAATTCGGCTTCTGAACCTTCCTGGCGCTGAACTGTTTCTTCTTCCTGAGTCTCTGTCGCTTCCGCCTCTGAAACCTCTGGCTGTTGAGCCTTATCTTCTAACCCTCCATTAGTGGATTGTTCCTGTATAGGTTGTGGGGGTGGGGTTTGAGGGACATTAACCGGAACATTAAGACCGTTGTAACCGACAAAGGCTGACTGATCCAATTTCTGTTGCAAAAACGCCCTCTGTTCCTCCGGTGAGCGTCGCACCACAGGTTTTTGGGGTTTCGGAACTTTGAAACGGCGTCGCTGCAACGGATTGGTGTCGGACTTCCGACTCAAAGGTGAGAAATTTGGTTTGCGGATGGGTTCTCGGAAAGACATGACCAGAAGTTACCCCGGTTGACGCTGTTCTTTTCTGTCCTTCCCAGGAGGCGCGATCGCGTCTATGATATGGGTAGCAGAAAATATCTTTAAGCATACCCCCAAACAGGCGATCGCACTTCACTCATTTTAGGAAAACTTAACATCCCCGTTGTTACCAAAGAGGGTGCAACGCCTTCCCCAACCGAATCTAATGTAAAATGTGACTTTTCACGGTGTAAATTCGGCTATTGTTAAGCCACTGAAATTTCATAGCAACTGACTGGTATGCTGGTGGGCAATGCCCACCCTACGATATATCTGTTCGGACAGTGAGCGTCGCACCACAGGTTCCTGGAGTTTCGGAACTTTGAAGCGGTGGTAGCAGAAAATATCCTTAATCATACCCCTAAACAGGCGATCGCATTCTACCCCTATACAGAAAACTTAACCAACGGGCGATCGTTTTTTGAGAACAGGGAACAGAAAACAATAAGGGTTCAACGCTGATGTAATCTAGGTCTTTGCTCCTTTAAATAACTAGGCGCTGGCACATCACTACGCGCATATACATGACGCTGCCATTTTTTCAGGTCTGGTTCATTTTCCCAGAAAAAAGTTCCTATATCACCAGAATATACCCAAACACGGTCATCTACTCCCCACAAGAAATAGGTTGTATGACGTATATCAAATTGTTCATCTGATGTATACAAAACATTTTGCTCTTGATCTAATATTTTAAATGTTTGATAAGGAAGATCAGAACTTTCATTACTTTCTATAACAAGACTATATTTTCCTGATGGTGAAATAGCAGGTTCTTCTACTGTTGCAACTTCTGCTGGTAAAACCATAGCTTTTTCCTGGCAACTTGTTAAAACGATTAGTAAAACCAATAAATTATAAAATAGCTGTTTTAAATAAACTCTTGTTTTGTTCATGGCCAACGCCTCTTTATTCTTATCGAGTAAGCTTTATAAGCACTCTGTTTCAGGTGAATCATGATTTATAATTTTAATTAAAGGGCCATCCTTCACTAGAAATTACGTTTCCTGATGCATCAATTTCCACAATAGACTGGGAACTCCAAGTGATATGAATAGTATAGGGTTCTGCTCTTCCTAGAGTAATTCTCTCGGCAAATAAACTCTTGATATTGTCCGTTGTATACTGAGGATTAGGATCTATAACATCATTCCAAGTATAGGAAAGATCTAAAGTTATAGTTCTTGTGCCACCTGCGTCAAAAACACTTGATGAAGTTCCTGTAATTTGAAAGTCTCCTACGTTGGCATTTGTCCCATGTAGATACTGATAGCCAATGATGCTCTCTCCATTCTCAATACTTACATGAAACGTTTCAGAAATCTTTCCGGAACCTGTTCCCATGGTCTTAGCAAGCTCAAGCACCTTTGCCTGTAGTATCTGCTGCAAAGATTCATTTGCCTTCATATAACTAGACCAGTTGGGATCATTATTAATATGCCAGTCTCCACCTCCTGTAAGATAACGATACAATATAGATCGACCTGCCCAATCCGATTCTAAGTGTCCTCCCCCACCTGTGCCACCTTCTGGACGGCGGCGTCGCCTATCTGATTCAACTTCTCTTTCAGTTCGGCGCTCAGTTCTACGCTCACTTATTGATTTATCATGACCTAGTTGATTTTCTTGGTCTTTTCCTAGCCCATTCTGAAGCCCATTCCTCTGCACCACAGAAGACTCTTTCCTCTGGGTATTGACGGGAACAGTCAGCAAGTTGGAACTCAAACGCGATATTCTTTCCTTTTGAGCTTGTAAATTCGGTTTTGGGGATGGGTTGTTTCCACTCTCTGCTGCTGAGGGTTGAGCCGGGGTAACAGCAACTCCGTCTACCTCTTTCTCAGGGGATTCTGGATTCTGTGATAATTCGGCTTCTGAACCTTCCTGGCGCTGAACTGTTTCTTCTTCCTGAGTCTCTGTCGCTTCCGCCTCTGAAACCTCTGGCTGTTGAGCCTTATCTTCTAACCCTCCATTAGTGGATTGTTCCTGTATAGGTTGTGGGGGTGGGGTTTGAGGGACATTAACCGGAACATTAAGACCGTTGTAACCGACAAAGGCTGACTGATCCAATTTCTGTTGCAAAAACGCCCTCTGTTCCTCCGGTGAGCGTCGCACCACAGGTTTTTGGGGTTTCGGAACTTTGAAACGGCGTCGCTGCAACGGATTGGTGTCGGACTTCCGACTCAAAGGTGAGAAATTGGGTTTGCGGATGGGTTCTCGGAAAGACATGACCAGAGGTTCCCCTGATTGACGCTGGTCTTTTCTGTCCTTCCCAGGAGGCGCGATCGCGTCTATGAGATGGGTAGCAGAAAATATCTTTAAGCATACCCCTAAACAGGCGATCGCATTCTACCCCGCTTCAGAAAACTTAACCAACGGGCGATCGCCCTTTTCGACCAATACTCAAACCTAAAATTTTTTGAGGAAGAGTCGCCATAACTTAACCCAACCCGCCCTTCTGGGGGAACTCTTGCATCTTTAGAATTCTCTATCTGGGTAAACGGGATACAATCGAAAAGTAACTTACTCTATAAATCTAGAGGGTCTAGCACTCGCGCTTTTGACGTGGAATCGCCTGAAACTGTTTTGTTTGAATTCAACTCGATCGATGAAGCCCTAGCCGACCTCAAAGCCGGTCGCGCTTTGGTGGTGGTTGACGATGAAAACCGGGAGAACGAAGGGGACGTAATTTGCGCTGCCCAATTTGCCACACCGGATATGATTAATTTCATGGCGGTGGAAGCCAGGGGCTTGATTTGTCTGGCGCTGATGGGGGAACGCCTGGATGCCTTGGATTTGCCGTTAATGGTAACCAAAAATACCGATAGCAATCAAACGGCGTTCACGATTAGTATTGATGCAGCATCCCATTTGGGGGTGACAACGGGTATCTCGGCAGAAGACCGGGCGCGAACCATCCAAATTGCGATTAATCCCCACACTAAACCCTGTGATTTACGTCGTCCCGGTCATATTTTCCCGATCCGCGCTAGGGAAGGGGGTGTCCTCAAACGGGCGGGTCATACGGAAGCGGCGGTGGATTTGCCCCGATTAGCAGGATTATACCCAGCCGGGGTGATTTGTGAGATCCAAAATCCCGATGGGTCAATGGCGCGTTTGCCGCAGTTGATTCAGTATGCCAAACAGCATCATCTCAAACTGATTAGCATTGCCGATTTAATTAGTTATCGCCTGCAACACGATCGCTTCGTTTACCGGGAAACGGTGGCTAAATTGCCGACCGAGTTTGGCACGTTTAAAATTTATGGCTATCGCAATACCTTGGACAACTCAGAACATGTGGCAATTGTCAAGGGTGATCCAGAAACGTTCCCAGACCAACCCGTGATGGTACGAATGCACTCGGAATGTCTCACGGGAGATGCTTTGGGTTCCCTACGCTGTGATTGTCGCCAGCAACTCGAAGCCGCGTTAAAAATGATTGAGACGGCGGGTCAAGGGGTGTTGGTGTATTTGCGCCAAGAGGGACGGGGGATTGGTTTGGTGAATAAGTTGAAAGCCTATTCCCTCCAGGATATGGGATTGGATACCGTGGAAGCGAATGAACGCTTGGGATTTCCGGCGGATCTGCGTAACTATGGGATGGGAGCGCAGATGCTGAATGATATTGGCGTCAAGCAAATTCGCTTGATTACCAATAATCCGCGTAAGATTGCTGGATTAAGGGGATATGGGATTGAGGTGGTCGATCGCGTCCCCCTGTTGATTGAATCCAATGACTATAACTCGATCTATTTAGCCACCAAGGCACAGAAATTAGGGCATCTGTTGCTGCAAACGTATTTAGTTACCGTGGGAATTCAGTGGCTCGATGCGCCGCAATCGGTGACGGAACGGTATGAACGACTGGAAAAACTGCGACATTTAGCCGCAAGCCATAACTTATTGTTACAGGAAGAAGCCCGTCCTGTGGCGATCGCCCTGTTTGGGAAACCGTCTTTAATTGTTCACCTGGGCTTTGATCAAGCTAACTTGGCAGAACCCGACTGGTACAAAGATAGCCATCATCCTTACTGCGTTGCGATCGCCAAAATCTTAGATACACTCAGCACTTGGTTGCAACTGGGACGCCTAGAATTTCTCGTCTCGACTGGGGTCGATCCCCTGCTTAGTTTACAAGTTCAGCTTGATCGGCAAATGTTCTCATTGAGTCAGTGTCCCTCCCGTGTATTTGAGAATTTAACCACGCAAAAAATCTACAGTTTTGAGCGGTAATGGTTATTTGTCCTTGGTCAAATATCCATTATTGAATCTGTTGTCCTATGGTTTAAATAGTATTCTATATCATTAATATGTTTTTTTGTCAACCCGTAGTTTTAACGATTTCTGGAAACCAAAGATCATAAATTCCTGAATTGTACGGATTCTTGATCGGTGTCCTTAAATCTACAATTGAAATCAAACAGAAAATGCTGAGTCTCTCCCGGTAGGTTATTGGTAGCTACCGGGGGATTTTGTGTGACATCCTCCTACACCGACCCTAGGGGGTAAGGTGTAGGCTTCCTTTGTCGCCGCTTTAAAACGACGCTTCCGGCTCCTTCACTTCGTTCGAGGACAAGTTTTTTTTCAATGGCGATTCATCTCAACGCTTGCGTCATAGATTATGGCGTGAGGCTTCTCGCTTTCTTCAGCTAAAGTGCAGTCAACGCAAATAGGTTGGGGTTAAAACTGATAGTTGGCTAAACTAGCAGGATAGGATTGCGCCGAAACTTGGACAATACGACTATCAAGCTTTTGGGCAACATCGCCAACTTGAATTAATGGCATTTGTCCATTTACATACATCACCCCTGTGAATGCAACCATTCCACCTCGGCGAAAGGTTGCCATATCTAACTGTAGGGGGGTTCCTTCCATATCGATGCCTAAGGTAAAGCCTGTTGAGGTATCCGCCATGTTATTCAATTCTGGGAGAGGTTTATATTCCAAAACGTTTATTTCCCCCATCCCTTGCAATCGTTGCTTCAGTTGGCTAACCAGCAACTGTTGCATTTCGGGTTGCTGTAACTGTTGTACGGTAGTATCAAAGTTTACCCAATCCGTTTCGCTAAGGGGACTGGTAAATCCTAGAACAATTTGCAAGTTTTCGGGATTGACAAAGGCGAATAAATTTTCTGGGTTTAAATTAGCTTGCTGGAATTGCTGGGTTAACAGTCTAAACTGAGAGGCAAGTGAGGCGGCTAATTCGGGGGGAAGTTCCTGGAATCCCTCAGGTAAGTCTTCGAGTAACAGCTTGACATTAGCAGAGGTGGAGGCTTGGGAAATCCTTTGGGGTATCGGCGGGGATGCTGTCGAGGCTGAAGTTACGGGTGTAGCCGCATTAATCGGATTACCTGTGAATAGGATGCCACTCAACAGGCATAAGCTTAAGGGAATTCTCTTGATCATCTGACAATCAGCAAAGGGACTGCCGCTATGGTAGCAAAATTTAAGTAGTCCTTTGTCCTTTGTCCTTTGTCCTTCGTTAGGATAATGTTCTCTGGGAAATAACTACGGGTATGATAGACGAATTATACAGCCGGACATACTATGATGCGATTTAAATTTTCTCAGGTCTCTTTATCACGGTTAGCGATTACGGCGGCAATCGCTTTTTTTTGTATGGCTTTAATTTTCGGCTTACATCGACACTATACGTTTTATTCTTCCTACGACCAAGGTATTTTTAATCAAGTCTTCTGGAATAACCTGCATGGACGTTTTTTTGAGAGTTCCTTATCCTCGCAACTTTCGACGAATGTCGTTCATCAGGGGGAGGTTCCTAGGGTTGATTATCATCGGTTGGGACAACATTTCACCCCAGCGTTGTTACTTTGGTTACCCCTGTATGCGTTATTTCCTACACCCGCCACGTTAACTGTATTGCAGGTAACATTGGTCACGGCGGCGGGTTTGGTTTTATATGTTCTGGCACGAGAGTATTTAGAACCACCATTAGCTGGGATAATTACGGTTAGCTTTTACTGTGCGAATGCGGT
>CAZNNK010000383.1:0-6710 GCA_964574085.1 uncultured Coleofasciculus sp. | reverse complement strand
CTTCCCCTGCTTCCCCTGCTCCCCCTGCTTTTAGCGCTTAAGTTGACACCAATGAGTAGGGGGTGTCTCAATTCTCCTTAAAACGGAATATCATCTAAATCTTTCTGGGTATCGGGAACCGGGGGAACGTTGGGCACTGGAGAGGGTTCATAACTCGGCTGATCAATTGGCGATGAATAATCATATCCCGGATCTGTCGGTGCGGATACAGGTGCTGGCTTGGGAGGGGCGGGACGCGATCGCATGGGAACCACATTCTCGTTAGACTGGGGTGATGGGATTGTCGTCTGCATCCTTGGAGAAACGGTAGTGGTTGGTAAATCCATGTCCGTATCCGCACCGAGTCGATGAACTCGATAAGTGGTTAATTCCGCCCGTTTTTCTTTAAATCCTTCAGGGCGTTCAATCGTATTCATACTCAGACGCCCTTCCAGGACGACCCGATCACCAACTCTATAGTTTTCCTTGATTTCTTGAGCCAAATTGCCCCAACCGACGACTTTGAGTGTTGAGGGTGGATCATCAGAGCGCATACTGGGGAACTGCACCAGCATTTGGGCAATCGGGGTTTGATTATCTGAGGTGTAACGCAGTTCTGGATCTTGAATAATTTGTGCCATCAAGACGCAGCTATTCATCGTTCATATCTCCTGGCGCTTTGGGTAATCGGTCTAGTCACTGATTGACCATGACTGCTAGTTGAGTCGCGCTTATGTTTGGGACAATTGGTCATTTAAAAAACCCTATTCGCCCATTCTATCATTACTACTCCTGACCCAGCAGACTTATGTTGACCAACGAAAAAGGAGTCCGTTGTTATAACTCAACGGCTTCCTTCTTTAATTTAGAACAAAAGTACTATATTGTCAGGGGGGAGAGTAGAGACGTAGCCTGCTACATCTCTACATGTTCCCTCATCTTAGACCGCCGATTCAGCTTTGGGCAGTTCTAGCCCTTGCTCTTGTTCGATGAACTCTTGCACATACGTGCGATATTTTCTCAGATTTTCATCAACCCAATTCCGGTCATCGCTGTTGGCAAAGACATGAACTAACGGTTCTCCCGCATCGGGCAAAATCAATACCCAACTGTCTGTGTGCCGATCCACTATCTTAACCCCATCGATGAGTTCTAAATCCTCATTGGTATGGGTTTCGACCAAGTGGCGCATTAATGCCCCTTTCACCGTCCAAGGACAGCGCATGGTATAGGTTTTATGGCAAACCCGAGGCAGTTCACTCTTGATCTGACCCAGCGATCGCTCTTGAATCGTCAGCATCTCAATTAACTTGGCAATGCAGAACATGGCATCAAATCCGGGATGAAGTTGCGGGAAAATGAAGCCCATTTCCTCAGAACCACCTAGTACCACATTGGGATTGGTTTGAGAGGCTTCCATTAACGCCGCTGGATTGGCTTTGGTACGAATCACTCGACCATCATGACGACGGGCGATTTGTTCCACTGCACTGGAGGTATGCACCGGCACGACTACCGTACTGCGCGGATGAGCTGTTAGCATCACGCTAACCATCAGCGCGGTTAGGGTTTCCCCGCGCACAGGCATTCCGGATTCATCCACCAAGATCAGTTGTTCCCCATTGGCGGACACCTGCACGCCGAAATTGCCCTTTAAGGCTTCCACCACCTGACCGAGTTGGGTAAGCAATCCTTCTCGTTCCTCGGCAGATAGGGACATCTGATTTAAGCTGGCATTGAGGACAACCGCATCACAGCCGAATTTCGCCAACAAGACCGGGAGAACCGCCCCAGAAACCGCATAGGCATAATCAATCACTAATTTTGCGCCACTATTGCGAATCGCTTGCACATTTAAATGCCGTTCAAAGCCGACGCTATAGAGATCGAGTAACTGACTGGGGTAGTTGACGTTGCCAATTTCTGGAATCGGGGATCGGCGCAAGTCTTCTTTGAAGTAAGCCCCTTCAATTTTCTTCTCCTTAGCTTTGGAGATATTGATGCCTTGGGAATCAAAAATCTCGATCAGAATGTAGTCGGGGCGATCCGGGTGTACCCGGACATGAATCCCCCCAGCAACGGCTAGGGTGGGTACAACCAGACGGGCAATGGGGATGGCTGTGGCTTCCAAGTTCTGGACGTGAACCCCCACCGACATCAAGCCCGCAATGAGCGATCGCGATACCATGCGGGAGATACTGCGTTGGTCGCGAGACACGGTGATTTGAGACCCCGGTTTTAAGGTTGATCCGTAAGCCGCACCCAGTTTGACGGCAAACTCTGGGGTAATATCAATATTCGCTAAGCCCTGGACACCGCGCTGACCAAATAGATTCCGTTGCGCTGTACTGCCCCAAATCAGGTTCATGTTTAACATGGCGCCCGATTCAATTTTCTTGCTGGGCCACACTCGCACACTGGGGCTAATTTGCGCTTCTTCTCCCACCGTTGACAGAGACCCGACAACCGCACCTTCTAAGACATGGGCGCGACGATCCACCCTGGTGCCTCGGGAAATGACACAAGCCCGCAGATGGGCTTCATCACCAATAATCGAACCATTCCAGAGAATCGGACGCTTTAGGTCAGCGTAAGCCCCAACGGAGACATTATCCCCAATCACGGTTCCGGCTTCAATATTCACCCCTGGACCAATCCGACAATTACTGCCAATTAGGGCTGGGGTTTCGATTTTAACCGTCGGATCAATGGAGGTATTTTGTCCCACCCATAGTCCGGGTTTGTGTTCTTCGTAAGCAACGTCAATCTCTACTTTTCTATCTAAGGCGTCGTAGTGGGATTCGCGGTAGGCATCGAGATGACCGACATCACACCAATATCCATCCGCGACAAAGCCATACATGGGTTCCCCTTTGTCTAGGAGTAGGGGAAATAAGTCTTTAGAAAAATCGGATTCGGTGCTTTCGGGCAGGTAATCTAGGACAGAGGGTTCTAAGATGTAAGTCCCGGTGTTCACCGTATCTGAGAAAATCTCACTGGTTGAGGGTTTCTCCAAGAAGCGGCGAATCCGCATTTGCTCATCGGTAATCACTACGCCGAATTCCACGGGATTGGGGACGCGGTAGAGAACAATGGTGGCTTTCGAGTTACGGCTTTTATGGAATTCAACGGCGGCTTTTAAATCAAAGTCGGTGATGCTGTCACCACTGATGACAATGAAGGTATCATCCAGGAGTTCGGCAATGTTTTTCACGCAACCGGCAGTACCGAGGGGTTGGTCTTCTTCGACGGCATACGTCATTTGCACGCCAAAGTCACTGCCATCTTGGAAATAATCCCGCATTACATCGGGGAGGTAGTACAGTGTAGCGATGACTTCGGTGATGTTATGGCGTTTGAGTAGGTTAATAATGTGTTCGGCGATCGGTCGATTAAGTACCGGCACCATGGGTTTGGGTAGATCACAGGTTAGGGGTCTCAGACGTGTTCCCGAACCGCCTGCCATCAGCACTGCTCGCATAAGTCCTCCTAAAAATTTTTGGCTTCACGGTGTTTGAACCGTATAGTTTTCTACTTATTGTCTCGTTCAACCGTTCCTGATGAGTAAAGCTGAGCTAGCAAAGTCACGCTACAACTGATACATAGATGGATAAATAGACTGGAACTGAACTTATATGCTACTTTGACTTGTATCCGGGATCAATTCTACCTAGGACTGAAATAGTGCCGCCCAAAAGCGGAAAGCTAGATATCACAGTTGATTCAATGATTTGTATTCCTCCAAAGTGAACCTGAGACGTTTTGGGGGAGTTGGTCTAAAATGAGTGAATTAGCAGGCTCGCTTTTGCTCGGCTGAGGCTTCGCGGTCGGTGTGAAACAGTCCCTGATTCGGTTTCTTGGGGGTTATATCGAATGAAAGTATTAGTTTTGCTTCTGGTGTTAGGGATTTATGGCTACGGCGTTTGGAAGTTCTGGACGGGGTTCAATCGGACAAACTTCAGCCGCAGTTTGCCTAACCGGATTTATTTGTCTCTGTTGTGGCCCGCTTTAATTGTGGCAAATAAGTCATATCGGAAAAATTTTACCAGAGCGCTGAAAGGTCGATAGGGTTTGCCAGAAAGTCAACAGCGTCTGTGGCTGATTGGTGGAACCCATGAGAGTGTGCGGTTAGCAGAGGCGATCGCGTCTGTTGATTTACCTTGTCTGGTTACGGTGACAACAGCCGCCGCTGAGTCCCTTTATCCGCAAACACCCAGCTTACAGGTGCAAGTAGGGCGCTTGGATAGGACGCAAATCCAGCAGCTTTGTCAACAGCACCACATTATAGCCATACTCGATGCCTCTCATCCCTATGCGGTGGAAATTTCCCGACTCGCGATCGCGACTGCACAATGTTACCAAATTCCCTACCTGCGTTTTGAACGTCCTGTTGTTAAGGGTTGTAGAGACGCGCCATGGCGCGTCTCTACAGTCAGGGCGGGTTTTGAGGAAACGTTATCATCAACAGCGAAACCAAATTCCCTAAACCCGCCCCTACAGACGACTAATCAACCCTCTGTGATTACTTTAGACAGCTTTGAAACCTTGGTGGTGGGTGACTATTTAAACCAACAACGGGTACTGTTGACAGTGGGTTATAAAGTTTTATCCTTATTTCAAGACTGGCAAGCGCGATCGACTCTATTTGCCCGGATTCTTCCCGCCGTTACGTCTCTAGAGGCGGCTATCGCCGCCGGATTTAGTCGCGATCGCATTATCGCCCTACGCCCCCCTGTACCCTATGAATTGGAAATGGCACTCTGGCGTCACTGGGATATTTCTCTGGTAGTGACGAAGGCGTCTGGAGTAGCTGGGGGAGAGGCGACGAAGCGACAAGTGGCGGCGCAGTTGGGCATTCCCTTAATTGTGATTAAGCGTCCGGTGATAGAGTATCCTCAGCAAACCAGCGATATCACTGTGGCGTTGGCGTTTTGCCAGAGATATTTGACAACCTGATAATTATGTTTGATGCCCTCCATATCCATCCATTTTCAATCCTCATGTAAAAAATTTGAATTCAGAATTTATAAACCTATCGTAGGGGCGGGTTTAGGGACTCAATTTAGTGTATTACCGATAACTGAACAACAAAACCCGCCCTTTATTTAATTGCGCTGTTGAACCTAATCTGTCCAAGGGTTCTGTTTATTTTAAATATTCCCCGCCTGTAGGTCGGTGGGTGACGGTGGCTGTTTTATTCAAAGGTTATTGCCTCTGTTGAACATTTTTAAGGCTAAAGCCCCTACTACAAACTGCCCTTTATTTAACCATTTAGACAGGTTATACTAAATACTTATCTACACTAAATTTTCTATGCGTTTATCCATGATTAAAACCTTCGGTATAGCCACCAGCTTAACCAATATCGCCCTAGTTATCCTGCTAACTCTCAGCCATTCCGTGCAAGCCGCCAAAGAACAAGATGTGGAAAAGCTATTAGAGGAAGGAGAATGTCCAACCTGTAATTTGCGGGGAGTACGTTTAGGGGAACGGGATCTGAGAGGATTCAACATTGAAGGCGCTAACCTAGTCGAAGCTGATTTAAGGGAAGCTGACTTACGAGAAGCCCGACTTTCTGGGGCAAACTTAGAGGATGCGGATCTCAGAAATGCGAAACTGGCTAACGCTAATTTATTTCGCGCCAAACTCCTTAAGGTTGATCTGCAAGAGGCGAATTTAGAAGCGGCTAATCTCCAGAATGCCAACTTACAGTTTGCCGATTTGCAGAAGGCTAACTTGATGAATGCTTCGTTACAGAATGCGAATCTGACTCGTGCCAATTTACAGGAAACAGATTTAAGACAAGCTAAATTAGCCAATGCGTCTCTAGAAGGCGCTAATCTCAGTGAGGCGAATTTAGAAGGAACGTCCTTAAGAGGGGTAAACCTCAAAGGCGCGAATTTAGAAAATACTAAGTTATTTCGCACCGATTTAAGAGACACCCAATTTAATAGTCAAACCGTCCTGGCTGACAAATGGTTATTTGTTTGGGAATTAGTCAATCAAGGAATTGCTGGACAAGCCTTAGCGGGGGCGGATTTGTCCGGCGCGAATTTAGAAGGGTTGAATTTGGAAAATGCGAATTTAGCCAAGGCTGATTTATCCGAAGCCTATCTCTTTATTGTTAATTTACGCCATGCTAATCTGCAAGGAACCCAGTTGACCAATACTGAATTGCGTTATGCTGACCTGAGTAATGCTAATTTAAGCAATGCCAACTTAAGAAATGCCGAACTAGGAAATGTTAATTTAGCGGGAGCCAATTTAGAAAAGGCTAACCTGAGAACGGCAAAAATTAATGAAGAGACAACTCTTGATCCGAAATGGCAGCTGGTGTGGGAAATTGTGAATCAAGGGGCTGAGGAACGTGAATTGCGGGGGGCTAATTTATTTAATGCTGATTTAAGCGGAGCCAATTTTCGCAATGTGAATCTGAGTGGTGCTAGTCTGTATAATTCTGACCTGCGAGATACGAATTTTGAGGAAGCAACTTTGTTTCAAGCTGATTTGAGTAACGCTAATTTAGCGGGGGCTAATTTGGAGAAGGCAAATCTCCAAGAGGCAAATCTAGAGGGGGCGAATTTAGAGGGGGCGAATCTTAGTCAAGCGAATCTTTGTGATGCCATTATGCCCGATGGGACACAACAATCCTGTGAATAAATGTTCTGGTAAGCTTTTCGGCATTTAAACCTTAATATCAATAATGGGGAAATCCTTGCCGTAGTGCGAGC
>CAZNNK010000382.1:0-6725 GCA_964574085.1 uncultured Coleofasciculus sp. | reverse complement strand
TGGTAGTAAGTGAGGTACACAGACAGATCCCCGACTTCTCCAAGAAGTCGGGGATATTGCTTAGAAGACTGTACCTCATCAACCTGAAATCTGCTGTATTTATTTAATATTCACAAATCTAGAAGGTTTGCTGAATCTTCTGTAAAATGCCTCAATCTCCATAGACAAGACAATTCCAGATTCAGTACAGTATAAAACTATAAGGGATTGCTACTGATTCAGTCATTTCACCAGAGTTCCCTTCCCTGAGTTTTCTAATCCTATAACCCCTATACTGAACATGAAACCCCTATCTTCACGTATCCTAAGTTCCAGCTTACTCGCTACCAGCGTTACACTCATGTCCTGCTTTGTCTCAACTAACGCAGCACAAGCCTCAGCTATTTCATTCGATAATACCAACACCTCAACTAATACACTTACTAATGAAGCTGTAGCTCAAGTCAACGAAGCAAATAGAAGAATACTGATTAACACTATACCTCATATTCCTGAGCATAATCCGGAGCATGATGATGGTTCGGCGTCCCAACACACTATGCTAATAAGTTTTGCCTTGATAGTTAGTTCTATCGCTGCCACAGCCGTTCGTTCTCGGCAGTCTGGCTAACTATTGATTTATAAATCGCCTAGCTGGTTAGGGTTAGAAGTTAAATGATGCTTCTAATCCATTTTTTTTCTTTTTTAGATGCTTATAAGTAGTGCGAGGGTCTCGCTCGCTATTTTGTATCTGTTTTTCTTATCGAGGCAAATGTGCTTGCCCTAAATGAACCTTTAATCCTCCGTCAAACCTTGATTTTTAAGGGTTTCCAATTTTTGCAGCTAGCCCTACTTTTTAGAGAGCGGATTAAAACCTACTGGACTGACACAGCTAAAATTGTGGAATAGATTTTACCGTTAAAATGGGCGCACGTCGGTGCGCCCCTACAATTCTAATCCACCAAATAAGGTGTGCCACGCCACTACGTATTTTTACGGACAGAAAGGATTAGTTTAGGAAAGATACGAGATTTTATGCCTTCCTATTTATCACAACTTCATAGATAAATCTGTTCGACTGAAGTTTCGGTAAACTTAGATGCTTTTTATAGACACCTCCATCCAACATTCAGTAACGTAGTAAATAAGAAGCAGGTGCTGATTCTTCTACCATCCTAAAACAGTCCAACACATTTTCTAGTCCTACAAGCAAAGCAAACGATATGACAACTTTCACCTCTCGTTTACTAGGTTCCAGCTTACTCGCTACAAGCATTACTCTCGCTTCCTCTTTGGTTTCAGCCAACGCCGCACAAGCCTTAACTATTAACTTTGATAGCACCAGTACCTCAACAAATGACCCAGCTACAGGCGCTTCGGCTCAGGTAGATTTTAATTTCGTTGATGTCGCCGATGGTGTGCAACTGGATTTAACGTTACTTAATACTACTAATCAACTGAATGATTCATTTGGGCGAGAAGCAACTGAATCAGAATTCGTCGCCTTTGGATTTGATGTCTCTGATTCAATTTCATCTTACACCTACGATAGTCTGAATAGTCCCTTCACTCGGCTTTTCGCTGATGCTGAAATTAATGGTGCTGGCGGTAAAAATGTCTTTGACATTGGGATTCGTGTCGCCAATGCGAACGGAAATCCCACAGCAGGAGGTTTTCAAGGAGGTTCACCTAGCAGTGGACTCAATTCAGGAGAGTCTGCAAAAGTCAGCTTTTTCCTCGATACAAGTGATAATGCACAAGCGGTTGAAGAAGCATTTGCCAATTTATTTAATGGCGAAGAATTCCGCGCCGTGGCTCGCTTCCAGTCAGTAAGTGGAGCGGATTTTGAAGGCGCTTCTGACAAGTTACTGGTTAATAGGATTTCCAACGGTGATCCTGATGATAATGGCGAAGTTTCTGTCCCCGAACCCGGTACGCTGGCAGGTTTAGCCTTGATTGGGGGGTCTTTCGCCGCAGCGCGTCGCCGCAAGTCTTGCTAAGTATTTTAAGTGTTAATCGGCTGGTTTACGGGGTTAGAAGTTAAACTTTTGACCCCTTTTTTTACCGCAAAATGCAGAGGTAAAAAGACAGGAGGTAAACAAGTAAAAAAACAACAGAGAATAAGCTGTCATGCTTTTAAATTGGGTATTAGTAGCGAGCAAGATGCTCGCACTACAAGGATGAGAACCATTATTGACATTAAGGTTTTGCCGAACAGCTTACACAACTTAAATGCATATCAGCTTAGTCTAAAGTCAATAGTTTACCATTGGTAGGATCGATGAGTCTTGACCTCTGCTGATAAAGCTTTTTCAGGATACTGACATCGCCCATACAATAATCAATTACTTGTCCGAGTTTACCGCGTTGCCAAAGTTCTGGTGCTAACTCTCCCTTCCCGGATTTGCCATACCCCAGATTCACTCTGGCTAATTGCTCTAAACTGTAACCCGCACGAGTTTTCCCTTTGACATAATTAGGCGGCATTCCGGCAGCGACACGGACATGGCACAATAGGTCGTATGTCGTTTTGACGTTTAATCCGTTGGCGGCACAAAGCTGATCATCAAAGGCGATAGAATTAAAGCCGATAATTTCTTCGGCTTGATTGATTAGTGTTTGGAATTCTGCTAAATTATCTGCTAAATAAATATGGTATCCATCCTGCCAGGATGAGTAAGCACATATAACAGATAGTCCCATTCCTGAAAAATCACCCCAGCCTTGGCAGTAGTCTAGGTCAGGAGAAGGCTGTTTGTTTGGTATACACCGGGCAATCTCGCAGTCGTATATGACTGTTTTTTTCGAGAATTCGGGTTTGGGTTGATAGAGTTGATTTATGGTTAAACGTATTTTTTGTAACCAATTAAGCATTTTTAGGGATTAATATTTGTCTATCAATCAATAATGTTACTGTCAAATTGAGTAAAGGGCGACCCGATGAAATTGAGCGGATACATTTTTCAATTTATACAAGCGGGTCACCCCTACATCAACCAGGGTTGAAGGGGATAGGGTTTCAGCCGATAATTTTGCCGACTTGAGATATCCATTCCTGTTAAAACAAACTCAATTGTATAGGTGATTGATCAATCTGATTCCACGGTAACGGCGGAACAGGTACACCCTTATCCTCCAATAACTGCTGAAACTGTCGTGCATTAGCTGGAGAATAGTCTTCAATCGGACAGTGAACGAAAAAATAAATCTGTCGCCCTAACTTTAACTCCTGATCCACCCCGTTTACCCATTCTTGGAAAAATGGCTGATTTACCTGTTGATCAGGATGGCTAATAAACCGCACGAAACTAAAATTTGCGGTGACGACGGGTTGCACAGGTAGTTGGGGCTTGCGAACCTCTAAGGGAGTTTTATAATTAGTGGAGTGACGATAAGCGGGACGGCTATCTAATAACACTCGTCCTACTCCTAGTTGGGTTAATAATTCATTTAGATGGCTGGCGTGGGGTTGTTCAAACCAATCAGGATGACGCACTTCTAGTGCGATCGCGACTTCGGCTTTCTGACACGCTTCCAGAAAGGCGGCTAAATCTTCCAGGAATTCAGGTTCATAACTAGGGGGAAGTTGGATAAACACTGGACCTAAATGTTTTCCTAATCCTAGCATCCTCTCCAAAAACGCCAACGCCTCTGAAATTGAGGGTTTCAAGACTCCATTATGAGTGAGCGATCGCGGCAATTTGGGACAAAACCGAAAACCCGGTGACATCTGGGATTTCCACTGGGCGATCGTTTCTGCACTGGGAATGGCGTAAAATGTGGTATTTCCTTCCACTGTCCTCAACCGCTGACTATACAGATGCAGCAATTCCCCCGCTTGACTCTTCGGCGGATAAAACTCACCGATCCAACCCTTATACGCCCAAACTGCACAACCCAATAAAAATTTCATGGTTCATCCTTGTTGGCTACATCTACTATGAACAATGAACCATCAACAATCAACCATGCACCTGCAACGGTTAGTCATCTCACCCACGCAACGACAAAACCAACAGATTCTCCTCACCGATAGCCAACAGCATTACCTAATGCGAGTCTTGCGACTGAGTAGGGGCGATCGCTTTATTACCATGGATGGACAGGGAAACTGGTGGTTGAGTGAGTTAGCGGCTAACCTAACCGAAGCGACAATTATTGAATCGATCCCCATCCAAACTGAATTACCCTGTGCGATTACCTTAATCGCCGCGATGCCCAAGGGGAGTGGATTTGAGGATATCATCTCCAGTGCAACCGAACTCGGTGTCACCTGTATCCTACCCGTAAAGAGCGATCGCACAATTCTCAACCCCAGTTCCCGCAAACTAGAACGCTGGCGGCGTATCGCCCAAGAAGCCGCCGAACAATCGGAACGTCAGATTGTACCCACGATTCTTGATCCCCTAGACTTTACCTCAGCGATTCAACAAGTTATTGACTCCACCACCCACCGCTATATTTGTGTCGCACGGGGTAACGTTCCTCATCTTTTAACTTGCTTACCTAAGCTAGAGGTTATTGATCAGGGAGATGGGGAAGATCAGGGAGATGAGGGCGGATTTAGCCAAATCAGGGTGACAACAAACGATAATAGTGAAACCCGCCCCTACATTCAAAACCCGGTTCCAGATGAACGCAGCGAAGGGTCAAAACGCCCGATTATCGCCATTGCAACAGGACCCGAAGGCGGCTGGACACCCCAAGAAATTGAACAAGCGATCGCGGCTGGATTTCAACCCGTTTCCCTCGGGCATAGAATTTTACGCGCTGTTACCGCCCCCCTTGTGGCTCTTTCGTTAATTACTGCTAGTTTAGAGACAAAAAAGCGACAATCTTTTACAAATGACGAATAACAAATGACAAATGACAAATTATGCTTGACCAAGTTACTGATGCCTTTAAACAAAAAGACTACCGCACAGCGGCTCGGTTACTCAAACAGTTAGCCAAGGAAGACCCCAAAAACCCCTGGGTGCGACTCTATATCGGACGCTTACACGAAGCCACAGGTAAGCTAGACGCCGCCGAAACCGCCTACCGCAAGTTACTCAAAAATACCACGCATCCTAAAGTCATGACCCAAGCACGTCAGGGACTGGGGCGTTTAGAAGCCATGGAACAGGAAAAACGCCGCCAAGCCTTAGCCCAAGCCACGGCTGACCCCGAAAATACTCAATTCGGTATTTTAGTTCTCGAACCCATTGAACCTGAAACCAAACCCATCGCCGCCCAAACCTTGGCGAAAACTATGCAAATCGATCCCTATACCGCCCGCCTGCAACTCCCGACACGGGGCTGGCGGTTGTATCGAGTTGGACCGATTGGCGAATTAAAATTTTATGCGTCATCCCTCCAGCAGGGTTCAGTTCCCTGTTTTTGGGCAATTCTGGCGGATATTCAATCTCTGAATGTGTTTAGGGTTCATTATTTTTCCCAAGTCAGTGCTGAGGACGTCACCGTTTTCTGCGAAAATAATCAAGGTCAACTGGGTTCTCTCCCCTTCCAATGGTCTCAAGTGAGTCAACGGGTAGAGGGACGCTTGCCTATTTTTGAACAAGTGGTGGATCTCGATGCTCGTGGTAAATTACAGCGCAAGACTCAAACCCAGGACTACGCCCAGTTTTGCGACTTGCATTTACCGACAAGAAAAACTATCCTGCGTTTATGCGATCGCGATTATCAATTTCAACAGGGTATTGAGTTATCCCCCCAACCACAGAGTCGCCCAACTCCCGGAGAATCCCCCTCTTCCCTGAGCCAGACAACCAATCGAATCAACTGGAATAAACTGCGGGATTTTCTCAACCGCCAACGTCCTCAAACCCCTGTTTGGTCAGATTTCACCAACTTTGCTGAAACGGCTCTCGATTACAAAGAAATGCTGACTCGTTTACCTGCTCACATTGACTTGTTTCGCCGTCAAGAAAGTCTCTGGGATTCTGCCTTTGAACTATACAGTGGACTGGTTTTTCTGAAAAATGTCTAACCCGATGAAAGCCATACCGAAATTCTCGGTTGTGCCGGGATACCGTCCCCAGGCTGAAGACATCAGTGCAGAAACGGATATGCTAACGTTCCACTTGCTCCGACAGCGGACTCCAGGCGAACGGTTGAGCATGGCAGCATCGCTGACAAAAAGTGCCCGCCAACTTTCACTCTCCTCCCTGAGCCAACAATTTGCCCATCTTTCCCCAACTCAGTTCGCCCAAAAGATTGCCAGAGCGTGGTTACAAGACCATTGTCCTCCTAACTACCTTCCCACAATCCAGTCACAGATGTGGATTCAGGATTCAGTACAGCTAGCCGTCAAGCTTCATCCCATTTTTGCAGAATTATCTATTCCCTATTACATAACGGGTGGGGTCGCTGCTATTTCTTACGGTGAACCCCGCACCACACAGGATTTAGATTTGGTCATAGCGATTTCTCCGACTGATCTCCATCGCCTTACCGACGCACTCAGGGAGTGTGGTTTCTACGTTCCTGGGATTGATGACGTGACATCAGGTCGGATGAGAACCTTACAAATTACGGACATGGAGAGCATTAGCCGTGCTGATTTGATCCTAGCTGGAACAGGTGAATTTGAGCGGCTAAAGTTTGAGCGACGGCGGGTGATTGAGTTTGAAGATACAAGGCTCTATTTTGCTTCCCCTGAAGATGTTATTCTCAATAAACTGCGATGGAGACAGCGTTCTGGTTCAGAGAAACAATGGCGTGATGTCTTGGGAGTCCTCAAGGTG
>CAZNNK010000381.1:4691-6728 GCA_964574085.1 uncultured Coleofasciculus sp. | reverse complement strand
GTTCAGGATGAAGCTACCATAAAGGATACATTAATCATTACTCTATCTATGTTTAAAGGTATAGCTCAAGGGTATAACTCAGTTCACGTTCAAAATTCGTGCGCTTATTGGCAAGTCAGGTAGGGGGTTATGAGTACAGTTTTGGTTGTAGAAGACAGTTTGGCACAACGACAGATGATCTCAGACCTCCTCAAAGGCAGTGGGTTGAAGGTCTCTGTGGCAAGTGATGGAGTGGAAGCCTTAGAACATATTCTGCAGTCTTGTCCTGATGTAGTGGTATTGGATATTGTTATGCCTCGGATGAATGGCTACGAGGTCTGTCGTCGTTTAAAGGCTGATCCCAAAACCCAAGATGTACCCGTGGTCATGTGTTCTTCAAAAGGCGAAGAATTTGACCGATATTGGGGCATGAAGCAAGGGGCAGATGCTTACATCGCTAAGCCCTTTCAGCCCACCGAGTTGATTGGCACAGTCAAACAGCTACTCAGGTCATAAATATAGTTAAGACGCTAGCTGCGAATGGTTGGAAATCCGGATTTTTTAACAGATACTGGTCAAGATCAAGCCCCAGAATTGCAAGAACTCGAAAGTCCTGAGGGTGAATTACACTTGCGATTTTACGTCCCGTCTGGTATTGAATTTGCTTTACCCGCAACTGGGATCAAAGAAGTGCTTGAACCCTCTCCCAATCAGATCACCCCGATCCCTAATGCTTCTCCCTTATTATTAGGGACGATCAACATGCGAGGTCGGGTTATTTGGGTGGGTGACCTGGGTCAATTTCTGGGAGATGCGATACCCGTCAATACAGACCGCTCAGAAATTCCCGTCATTGCCATCGAAGACCAAGATACAATGCTCGGTTTAGCGGTGGAGCGAATTGTGGACATGGATTGGTTAGATGTGGAGCAATTGCAAATGGCAATGAATGTTCCGGATACGATGGCACCTTTTTTAAAAGGAGAATGGTTATTAGATCCAGAATCCAATCAATTCTTACGACTTCTCGATCAGGTGGCAATTCTACGAGCAGCACGGTGGGCAGCATGAATGAACAGTAAAAGTCAGGAAAAAGAGAGCAACCTTTTGCTTGTTCCTTTTTCCTGGTGAGCAAAGGGAGGAGGTCAATGGCATCAAGTACGGATTACGTCCAAGAATATACACAAGCACAAACGGCTTACGCACAAGGTAAATACGAAGAAGCTGCCGATATTATTAATCGGTTGATTGAAGCGTTTCCCGATGATCCAAGTGCTTTGTTACTTAAGGGTCATATCTGTTGTTATGGTCTACAGCAGTACGATCAAGCACGGGAACACTATGAACAAGTTCTTAATTTAACGTCTGAACCTGATTTTATCGAATATGCCCATAAAGGTCTAGAAGATGCGAATGGGCTGTCCAGTGAACCGGATTCTGTCGCTGTTGATTCATCCTCATCCACAGAGGACTTCGATAACAGTTTTCACGATATTGATGAAACCGATGATTTGAATGAGATACCCACATTACAAACCTGGCAAGACTCGGAAGAAATTGATGAGTCTGAGGATTTCGATTTAGGGGCTTTAGATTTAGATGAAGCGGGACTAGGGGATGATTTTGACTCAACCTCATCTTCGCCCTTTGCCGAATCCCAAGACAGTTCAGCTATTGAAGAGACGACGGACGAGGCAATTTCTGCGGATGAATCTAATCCATTTGCCTTGCCCAGTGAAGATAGTGCTGATCTGGAAAATGCTTATGAGTCATCGAGTGATTTTGATTTAAATGACAATCCTTTTGCTGAGACAGATTATGAAGAGAACTTTGAGGAAGCAACGAGTGATTTTGATCTAAACGACAACCCCTTCGCTGAGACAGATTATGGGGAGAACTTTGAAGAGGCAACGAGTGATTTTGATCTAAATGACACTCCCTTTGCTGAGACAGACTATGAGGATAACTTTGAGGAAGCAGCGAGTGATTTTGATCTAAATGATACTCCCTTTGCTGAGACAGACTATGAGGATAACTTTGAGGAAGCAGCGAGTGATT
>CAZNNK010000381.1:1185-4591 GCA_964574085.1 uncultured Coleofasciculus sp. | reverse complement strand
TTGATCTAAATGACACGTCCTTTGCTGAGACAGACTATGAGGAAGCAGCGAGTGATTTTGATCTAAATGACACGTCCTTTACCGAGGCAGATTATCAGGATCAATTTGAGGACTTTGCACCCGAGGCATCTGAGGATGATACGGCAGAAACATTTGTTATGCCTCCTGGTAGCGTCTCTGAGTTTGAAGAGGCTGAGGAACAGACTTCACCACCTTATGAGTCAGAATCCCATTTCGATGAAGACTTATCAGAAGTTGATCAGGAAATGGAGGATTGGCACGATGAATCGATTGACGAGTCATATCAGACAGACCACCCCGTTTATGAAGATGAAACCCTACTGATGGATTCAGGGGAGTTGGCGGGAACGTTGCCAGCAGATACTGATGAGTTTGACTATTCGGGTGAGGAGACGGATGAGGCGATTGAGGCATTTGAAAGCCAGGACTACACCCAGGATGAATCAGACTTCGATCAAAATGGATTTAACGCTCCCGATCACTTCGACTTTGAGAGCTTTGATGATGCCTTCGGCGATGACTCATTCACTATGGATGACATAGCGGACACTGATGCCGAAAGCTTTTCCGAAGAAAATGCTCAAGATGGCTTTTTAGACGCTTTTGATGTATTTGAAGATGATTTAGGCTCTCTTCCCGATTTCGCCATAGACGATCAGGATGAATTATCTCAACCCGGTGGGAGTGAATCAGATTTTGATGTTTTAAGTAACAGCGGAGTCATACCAGCAAGTGGCGAAAGTGAGGGAGTTAGCGAAAATGGCGATGCCGTCCGAGATGCTCATCAGCAATCGGCTCAGGGGTCTCGCTCAATTGATAGTGATGAAGAAATTTTCAGTATTGGTAGCTCCACTGAACACGTCCCAGTTTTTAGTCAAGCTAAAGAAGGGGGACATGAAGCGATCGTTAACGTTGAGCAAGGGTGGCTGGCTCCCTTTGAAAATGCTTCCCTGAATCATAAACAATGGATTATGTCGTTTGCGGCTGGGATTGCCTCCGCTTTCGTCGTTGCCTTAGTCAGTTTTTCGGCACAAAGTATTACGGCTCGAAACACGGTATCCGAGCAACAAGCTCAACCTGCGATCGCGAATCTTAAATTCGCCCATGCCTTAGCCAGTGGTGCAGCATTTGCGGCTAGTTTTGGCATTACCCTGTTTCTGAGTCGGATCACTACTCGCCAGATTCAACAAGTCACAGCAGACTTACAAAACCAGTTTGACGCCGTTGCTCAGGGGAATCTGAATGTTAGTGTCCCCATCTACTCCGAAGGAGAACTGGGTCAACTAGCGTCAGGTTTCAATCAGATGGCACGAGTGATCTTGACCACCACCAGTGAAGCCACCCGCAAAGCCGAAGAACAAGAGCAAGCCAAAGAAGACCTGCAACGCCAGGTCATTCGATTGCTCGATGATGTGGAAGGAGCAGCACGCGGGGATCTGACAGTACAAGCTGAAGTAACAGCCGACGTTTTGGGGGCAGTCGCGGACTCCTTTAATCTCACCATTCAAAATCTACGGGAAATCGTCCAACAGGTAAAAGATGCCGCCCGTAAAGTGACCAAGGGTTCGACTGAAAGTGCGGCATTCGCTGGCAGTTTATCCAATGACGCCCTGCGCCAAGCCGAGGAACTGGCGGTTACTCTCAACTCCGTTCAGGTGATGACCGACTCAATTCAGCGAGTCGCTGAAGCTGCCCGGGAAGCCGAGGAAGTCGCCCACACCGCTGCGGATGTTGCCCATAGAGGCGGTCACGCGGTAGAACATACGGTGGCAGGTATCTTACAAATCCGGGAAACAGTAGCAGAAACAACGCGAAAAGTCAAGCGTCTTGCCGAATCTTCCCAGGAAATTTCTAAGATCGTCGCGGTGATTTCTCAGATTGCCTCCCGTACCAACTTATTGGCGCTCAATGCCAGCATCGAGGCAGCCCGAGCGGGAGAGGCAGGTCGAGGGTTTGCCGTCGTTGCGGATGAAGTGCGACAACTGGCAGACCGTTCAGCCAAGGCACTCAAAGAAATTGAGCAAATCGTCATGCAGATTCAAAGCGAAACTGGGTCGGTGATGACGGCGATGGAAGAAGGCACCCAGCAGGTTATTGATGGGACGAAACGGGCAGAGCAAGCCAAACAAGCACTGGAAGATATTATTCAAGTGTCCAATCGCATTGATGCGCTGGTGCGGGCAATTAAAGCGGATACGGTTGAACAAACCGAAACCTCCCGTGCTGTTGCCCAAGTCATGCAATCAGTCGAGTTAACTGCCCAAGAAACGTCTCAGGAAGCCCAACGGGTGTCTAGTGCCTTGCAAAACTTGGTTGGTGTGGCACGAGATCTACTCAATTCTGTAGAACGTTTCCGCGTGGAATCAAATGAGGGCAGATAGTTCTTGGACAGTGAACAGTGACAAATGACGCATGACGAATGACGCATGAATGAAACCTCTTCCTCTAGCTTAGGATTGTGGCTCCAGCGCTTGCTAGCTGCCATTTTATTAGGCGGTCAAGTCATCGTTCATCTTCTCGGTGGCAAAATCTACCGACGCAATACCCTGGAGCAAATGGCAGTTGTTGGTCCGGATTCACTCACCATTGCCATGATCACGGCTACTTTTATCGGTGCCGTGTTTACGATTCAGGTAACGCGAGAATTTATTAACTTTGGGGCAACTACAGCCATTGGAGGGGTTTTGGCACTGGCATTGAGCCGGGAACTTGCGCCTGTGTTAACGGCTGTGGTGATTGCCGGACGAGTGGGTTCAGCGTTTGCGGCTGAGATTGGCACAATGCGCGTGACTGAACAAATTGACGCACTTTATATGCTCAAAACTGATCCCATTGATTATTTGGTCATCCCTCGTGTCATTGCCTGCATTCTAATGCTGCCGTTATTGACAATTCTCTCAATTATTCTCGGCATGACGGGCGGCGTATTGATTGCTGTTAATCTTTACAATATTCCTCAATCTGTCTTTCTGGATTCCGCCCGGAATTTCCTGGGAATCTGGGATTTGTTTACGGCGATGATTAAAGCCGCTGTGTTTGGGATGCTGATCGCCGTCATTGGCTGTAGCTGGGGATTAACCACTAGTGGTGGAGCCAAAGGAGTGGGTCAATCCACGACAACGGCAGTCGTCACGGCTTTACTCGCCATTTTCATCACTAACTTTTTTTTGTCCTGGCTGATGTTCCAAGGCACAGGCAGTGCGGTTCTGTAGTTAGGAGTATATTAGAATAGATCGATTGTGTTGATCAACAACGGAAATTTAGTCAAGTGACCTCTGCTACTTCTTCATCTTCATCAACCCAAACCATCGAACTTGCCCCTAGCTACGCGATTCCTTTGGTATTGGTTCTGGCGAGTATACCGATTGTGCTGCTCCAAATTTGG
>CAZNNK010000381.1:0-1175 GCA_964574085.1 uncultured Coleofasciculus sp. | reverse complement strand
GGTTTACTCATTGCTCTTTTCGGGTTATTTTTAATGATTCAAGCGGTAACCATCCGTCTGCAATTTACTGAAACGGCATTGGATGTCTATCGTTCCCAGACTTTAATTCGCCGTTTTCCTTACAAAGACTGGTCAAATTGGCGAATTTACTGGTCATCGTTTCCAATCCTTTTCTATTTTAATGAAGTTAATAGCATCCACTTCTTGCCAATTTTATTCGATCCCAAGCAGCTTAAACATTGCTTAGAGGAGCGTTGTCCCCAGATTTGAGTCGAGTTTAAAATTAACCCTTAGGCTGGAGAACACCTTGTATCGAAGGCTCTCTTACCGGGTAACTCATTGAGAGAATAATCCCAGCGTTTAGGGATTGGGAATGTCAATCATTATTAGATATTAATTATTCGATGAATTCAGACGAACCACAAACCCAGGAATCCAATCCAGAACAACAACCAATCCTTGAGGAATTTGATGAAAATTCTCTAGAGCCAAAACCAGAAACAGAAAGCTCTGAGCCGTCAACCGATTCATCGGATGAATCTGACGTGACACAAACCCTAGCTGACAGGTCAAAGGCTTTAGACTTACCTGCGCCAGATGATAATAAGATGACGCCGTCAAGGGATCAACAGGAAACCGTAGCGAATTTAACTCAAACGATCGCTGACCTTGAGGTGCAAGAACAACAGTTGAGGCAAAAAATTGCCCAGCTACAAGCCAGCCAAAATCAGATTTTATCTGACCAATTGAGCAAAACCCAAACGACCATCCAACAAATGCTCCAAGAGGGGTTAAGTGAATTAGAGCAGCGCAAGCAAGCCCTTTTAATTTCTGTCGAGCAACTGGAACGTCGCCGAGAACGCATTCGCACGGAAATGCGAACCACATTTGCTGGGGTGTCTCAAGAATTGGCAATTCGGGTGCAGGGTTTTAAAGACTATTTGGTGGGCAGTTTACAAGACTTAGTTGTGGCAGCCGAACAGTTAGAATTAGCCGAACCGATGGCAGAATCGTCCCCACCGAGGATGGATGAATCCCAGCTACCCGCCTCTTCGCCTACACCCAAATTTGCAGAACAGGCATTTCAAGATCAGATCCGGCAAATTCGGGACATCATTGACCAATACCGCAAAATGCCAGACTATTATGGTCCACCTTGGCAATTGCGTCGCACG
>CAZNNK010000380.1:0-6732 GCA_964574085.1 uncultured Coleofasciculus sp. | reverse complement strand
CGACATGTCGTACCCCTACTTGGCTAACGTCGCTATCGCACAAGTGTCATAATGAACCCATCTACAACCGCCCAAATCACTTATTTTTACCGTTAACTGTAGTTATTGAACTGACACTCTAAACGCTACCAAACGTAGGAATTGGGCTATTCGTCGGACGACCAAAACTGGGTAGGTCAACATGAGTGATATTGCGATTCCTGACAGCTAGCCGATAGCTGACACTTTGCAACTCCGCATGAAGTTGGCGATTCTCTCGTTGTAATCGGCTGACCTTCTCTCTCACCGGTGCCATGCGTTCAGCAAACTTCTGACGATAAATTTGGGGTAGCTCCTGAACCACCTGCTCTAACATGCGAGACCGATCCGTTAATTCTTGCACAGACTGGCGCAGCTGATAAATTTCTTGATCGCGAGTCGTAATCTGCTCTTGGTAAAATCTGACTTGCTGCTCCACATCTTGCAACTGTTCTCGCAAGACTCGCATTTGGGCTTGATGACGCTCAGAAACCTCGGCTGGCGGTTTAAAGTTCGCATTGCCTTTAACCAAGCGAAATAGCTCTTGAGAGAGTTGCTGCACGAGCTGATCTCTCAGATGTAACTCTTCCCGAAGGCGAGACACTTCAGTTTGTAGCGCTGGTAGGGTTTGGGTTTCAGTCGCGTTCACGATAGCTTACAGCTCCAATACAATAGGGACTCCCAATAGCAGAAGACGATGGGCAACGTCGCTCGGTGATGTGATTACCCTGTAGGAGGATGATATCACTACTAGGGTTATGCTTGACACGTTAACTCCAAAATAGTCATTTGTCATTGGTCATTGGTGGTTGGGAGTTAGTAAGTTCCTCTTGCACCAATTGCGCTAACTTTTGGGCGGCACCTGATTCACCTCGGACTGACCGTAGGCGCGATCGCATGTCTTCTAGTTTTTGGGGATGCTCTAAATACTCAAGTACCAATTGTGCCACATCCTGAGGTTTCAGTTGACCCACGACTTCTGGCACAATTTCCGCTTTTGCCCAAATATTGGGCCACGCAAATAGGCGTCTTTGTTTTAAAATTAGCCAATTAATCAGTTTGGCAAAGCTTGTCCCTACCCCCGGTAACCGGGCTAACAATCCGGGTAATCCATCCCAAGCCCGCATCGCATCCAGTTGCTGAGTCGGTAATAACACAATCATTGGTACACCCAGGGAACCTAATTCCGCCGTATTTGCTCCCACCGTGGTTAAGCACAGACAGCATTGGGATACTATCTCGTGGGCAGGGAATTCAGTTGTCAGTTCTACGGTTACACCACTCGCCATTTGGAGTGTTGAGTTTCCCTCATTTCCCCTATCTTCCCTATCTAGCATCACCAATCTCGCCGCTCCCCATCCTAATTTCTGGATCAGGGGATTTTCTTGGGGATCAGCAAAACGAGCTAGCGTGAGTAAATCTAAGGTTGGTGCAACAGGAATCAAAAAACGGGTTTGAGGTCTAACTTTGTGAATGTGTTCAGCAATAGCTAACCCTAAGGGTACTCCCTGAATCAATTTGGCAGGTTTTGACCCTGGAAGTAAACCAATCCATTCAATTGGGGACGTGTTAAGTGTTGACCCTTCGCTTCGCTCGTAGGGAACCTGGTTTTGATCCTTCACTTCTCCTTCACTTCGTTCGGGGACAGGGTTTTGAGTTAACTCCCTATCTCCTCTGCTTTTTTGCTTCCCCAGCTCCCCCAGCTTCCCCAGCTCCCTCTGCTCCCTCTGCTCCCCCAGCTCCCCCAGCTCCTCTGCTTCCCCAGCTCCCTTACTCCCTCTCACCACATCTGCCATTAAATCTCCCACTACCGTTAACTTGTGACGATAGTCTTTCGGGGCTTTGGCGATAATATCAGGTTTCATCACCCCGAACCGATCAATCCAGCGATGCCAACGGGCATCCCATTCGGCATAAACAACAGTACGATATTTTAAGCGAGAACCAATAACGACAGGAAAAAACTGATCGCCGCCTAAGAATACCACCACGCCGCGATCGCACCAGTCCCAGTTTTCGGCAGTTTTCCCCCAGAATAAAAAGGGAAAGAAATGCTCTGCCCCTTGCACTCGGTCTACTTCGGGGTAGGATTGAACAATCTGGGCTTCTTTGCCTGTAGCATTGGGACAAGGAGACAGGATAACCGAGATGCGGACGAATGTGCGATCGCATCCTAGCTCCTGGCGCAAGGCTTTGACCACAGGACGTACCCAGGTGGTAACTTCACCCGGACCATTGGAGAGAATTAAAATATCAGTAGCTGGTATCCCATCCAAAATCTAAGCTTTAAACTCCACTATAAAATTCGCCAACCTTAGCAAACATCAGTCAAACAAGTGAGTGCTATTCGTTTCGATCAAGTTCGTCTCCAATTTCCAGGGACGCCCCAACCCGCTGTAAATGGTGTAACCTGCGACATTGACGCAGGTCAACTGGTAGTCATTTTAGGTCCATCGGGGTGTGGTAAAACGACTGTTCTCAAGATGGTCAATCGATTGTATGAACCCACATCCGGTGCAATTTATCTGGATGGGGTCAACATTCGCCAAATGAAAGTGACAAAGCTGCGTCAGCAAATTGGCTATGTGATTCAGCAGTCGGGCTTATTTCCCCACATGACGGTAGCGGAGAATATCGCTGTTGTACCCAAGCTTTTAGGATGGTCACGCTCCAAATACCAGTCTCGCGTTGATGAGTTATTGAAGCTGGTTGAACTACCGCCTCAAGTTTACCGTCATCGTTACCCGACACAGCTATCCGGAGGACAGCAGCAGCGCATTGGTGTGGCGAGGGCTTTGGCTGGTGATCCCAAGCTGATGTTAATGGATGAACCTTTTGGCGCCATTGATGCGATTACTCGCCAATCCCTCCAAGACGAAATCTTGCAAATTCAGCGCCAACTGCATAAAACGATTCTGTTTGTCTCCCATGATGTTGAAGAAGCGCTGCGTTTAGGGGACAAGATTATGATTTTGCAAAAGGGTAAGATTGTCCAATTTGATACGCCGTTGAATATCTTGACACGCCCGGCTAATGACTTTGTGCGGGAATTAATGGGGGCTGATGATATATTGCGTCAGTTAAGTTTACAGCAGGTGGAGGCGGCAATGCAGCCAGTTTCTCCAGATTATCAGCATCAGGAAAATGATGCGATCGCGCCTCATGAGAACTTGCGTCAAGCACTATCCCTCCTCTTACAAACAGGAACTCAGAGATTACCTGTCACGGATGAAGGAAAGGTAATTGGTGTATTAACCCTGGAGACAATTCAAAAAGCCGCCAATATGGGTCAAAGTTGATAAGAGGGAACAGGGAACATTAAATCCTTACTGCAACGCGGCGAAAATACTTGAGCAGCTTTGTACATACGGTGAAGCTGAGGAAGCTGGGGGAGGTGTTAGCTGTTCAGTTATTTCTGCCTTCTTGTACTAGAAACTATACCGTTCTTCTGCCCAAGGTTCACCTCGGCGGTGGTAACCATTACGTTCCCAGAATCCCGATTCCTCGTGGCCAAGAAACTCTAAGCCATTAATCCACTTAGCACTTTTCCAAGCGTAAAGGTGGGGAACCACTAAACGCATCGGACCGCCATGTTCTGGGGGTAAAGGTCTACCGAATAGGGTGTGAGCAAAAAAGTTATCCTCGCGCACAAACTCGTCCAATGTCAGATTTGTGGTATAGCCACCATAGCAATGTTGCAGGACATGGGTGGCTTTAGGGTCAAGTTCCACCTGACTCATAAAGTCAGTTACCCTAATCCCCGTCCATTGCACATCCAGTTTTGACCAACGGGTCACACAATGAAAATCCTTAGTGAAATCATATTGAGGCATTGCCATCATATCTGACCAACGCCAGGTCTTGGGTGTAGCTAAACCCCAAACTCGAAATTCCCAGTCATCAATGTTAACTTCGGGAGTCTCACCGTAAGTCAGCACTGGGAATCCTTTGGTCAGGTATTGACCCGGAGGAACGCGATCGCTCTGTTCTGGTTCTGGTTTTTGGAAAAATTTTCCAATCATAGTTCAAAAAATTAGAGTAAACGACCTAACGACTTCAACCTAGAGTGTAGAGACGCAGCAGGCTACGTCTCTCACTCCCCCATCTCCCTTCCAGGAACGGAGATGTTCACAAACTTCTGCACCCTACACTAGGCTTCTTCGTCCTCGTCTTCTTCAGTCGAATAGACAAACGTGGAACGTCCACTCAAAACTGCCTTACCCAGAGAGAGGGCTTTCTCCGCTTCCAATGATGCCTTGCGTCTCCAGTTCGCTCTGCGTTTGTCTCGTTTTGACTTTGATGTTTTCTTCTTTGGTACAGCCATGGTTGTCAGTTAGCGAATTTTGCACAACCTTTCTATTCTATGCCATGAAGCCAAGGTCGAGAGGTTGTAGACTCAGTAATCGGACAACATTGAAGTTAACGGTTGAGATTAGGGAACAGGGAACAGTAAGGATTTGAGGTTTCTTAACATTTCTTAGTACAGCGTACAGCATTTATGTTCAGGTACTTAGAGTCTGAGTGGTAAAATGGACTGTCGAACTCAAAGGAAACCAATCTTATGCAATTTATTCGAGAAACCATCTTTTCTGTACGCCCATTGCGTTTTCTCATTGCCGCTTCACTTTGTACATTTTTGTTTTTGTCAAACGCTTTGCCAGCAGCGGCTGTGGGTGGCTCGGACAAAGGTGGCACAACCCTAGACGAAATAGTCGAGAAGGCTGAACAAGTCGTCAAACAAGAACCTCGTTCAATGCAAGAGGTGCAAGCGGAGGCGAATAATAGTACGAATACAGTTCAAGGATCAGCGAATAAAGAAAAGATGGAGCAATCTCAAGATTCTAAATCTGGACCGGCTATGGCAGAAGACATTAACGAAGCGGTCAAAGACATGGAAGAGGCTGATTATGATTAGAGTCTCATTTAATTAGGGGCTGCTGTAGGGAGTCTTGTGGTGGGGAGAGGCAATAGGCAACAGTTTCTTATGAGATAATACTATCAAAACCTAATCGAATTGTCTAGATTTATTTCAAAAATGCTGAAACCCTCGACTTAGGGTTAATAATTCATCGGCATACATTCCCGTACTATCTCTGAGACAAACCGCTGTACCGGATGTAATGTAACCAATAATGGCTGATCCGGCTGCCGATTTTTCGACAAATACCCGCGCCAATGGTTCAGGCAAACATAACACCAGTTCAAAGTCTTCACCTCCATACAAAACCCAATCCCAGACTTGTTCGGGGGAAGCCAGTTGAGGCAATATTGAGGGGATGGGAATCGCATTACGTTCCACCACAGCCCCCACCCCACTTGCCCGACAGATTTGGGCGATCGCATCGGCTAGTCCATCGCTGCTATCCATTGCCGTTAGGCGGATTGGAGACGTGTTGAGTATTGAGCCAACGCTAGGCTGATCAGGAACCGGGTTTGTCGGGGCGGGTTTAGGGACTTTTTTTTGGCTATCAATAGTAGCGTTTGTACAAAACCCGCCCTGATTATTAGGTTGATCAGGAACCGGGTTGTTATTGAGGATTGGAAATTGGGAGGCGATAATGTCCCAGAGTTGGGGTAAGACATCGAGTCTTGGTTGAGGACGTTGGTGAGCTTGGATGAGACGCGATCGCTCTTTTTCACTCAAGTCTTTACCGAATTCTGAATTCAGCAATAATTCCAACCCAACTCGTGATGCACCATGAACCCCTGTCACCAGGATCGCATCGCCGACTTTAGCATGAGAACGGCGCATGACGTGCTGGGGTAAAACTTGACCGAATGCAGTAATCGATACCGTAATCACCGAAGAATGACAAACATCACCGCCGACAATTGGCGTATTATACGGCTGTAAACAATCCCACATGCCTTGGTAGAGTTGTTCAACCCAACTCACCGCCACATCACCCGGAAGGCTCAAGCCAACGGTAATCCCCAAAGGTGATGAACCCATTGCCGCTAAATCCGATAAATTCGCCGCCACCGCCCGCCACCCCACATCTTCCGCCGACGTCGTGCGATCGCTAAAATGAATTCCATCCACCAAGACATCCGTGGTCACCACTAATAATTGCCCCGGTTCTGGATTTGGCATTACCGCCGCATCATCACCCACAATATCGGAGGGACAAAAGCGCTGCAATCGTTTTAAAACACCCTGTTCTCCAATATCTCTAACCAGATCATTGGTCATTTGTCAATTAATCTATTTCATCATTCATTGCGTCGATGCAGTTTAGGAAAACGATAGTAGGTATCTCCATCCGCATCAACTTCTGGGATCGCATTAAACACCTGAACTTGGTGTTCTAAATACTGCTGTGCGATTTCAGGTTCAACTCTAGCCGCCGCCGCTAACTGAATCAAAGAAATACAGCTATTCTCCGTTTCTAGCAACTGATAAAACGTTTCCTCTAGCTGCTTTTGTTGACTGCGGGTAGCTCGTTGCAAAAACAAGATACCTAAGACACCTAACGTTATGACTAATAGCAAGTCAATAATTGGCATATTCAGGGAATAGGGAATAGAGAACAGGGAACAGGGAACGAACAAACTCAAAACCCTGTCCGACTAGCGAAGCGAAGGAGCAAGTCGGGGCGAGTTGAGTACCATCTGGGTGAGGTCAACAACGATAATGATGAAACCCACCCCGACAAACTAGTGGTCTTTACACCTTAAATTGACGGGTTGAGACTGACGCGGAGAGGGGGAGAG
>CAZNNK010000379.1:0-6755 GCA_964574085.1 uncultured Coleofasciculus sp. | reverse complement strand
GGCTTTTTCTTCCTGGCTATTTTAGGTATCGTCAGTCTAATCATGCCAATTATTGCTCTGATTAAGGTTCTGGATGATCCCAACCAACCCTACCGTTATCCGTTTATTTTGAGATTGGTGTAGGTGATGACAACTGGGAAACCGCTTTGGCATCCTCAACCCTCTAGCTTAGTCCTCTCTACCCAGGAGATCCATGTCTGGCGGGCGGATCTAAATCAACCGATCGCCCAAATTGAGAGATTCGCACAACTCCTGTCCCCGGATGAACAGCAACGGGCAAAGCGATTCTACTTTGAGCGCGATCGCAACCATTTTATTGCAGGTCGGGGGATTTTACGGACAATCTTGGGTCGCTATTTAAATCAACCGCCTAATCAAATCCAGTTTGACTATAGTCCCCGGGGCAAACCCACGCTAGCAACGAGCAACCCCAATCAAACATTGGGTTTTAATCTGTCTCATTCTCATGGATTAGCCTTATATGCTCTATCATCAACCTTGAAACTGGGGATCGATCTCGAATATCGGCGTCCGATGCCTGATGCAGAGAAACTAGCACAACGTTTCTTTACACCGAGAGAATATGCAGCAATTCGGACTCTGGCTGGGGATCAGCAACAACTCGCATTTTTCAACGGTTGGACACGCAAAGAAGCCTATTTAAAAGCAACGGGTGATGGGTTAGCCAAGTTGTCAGACATTGAAGTCTCTATGATGCCAGGAGAAGCAGCTAAATTGCTGAGTATTGCGGGAGACTCAGACGCGGCTGCTCATTGGTCACTTTTTCCCCTGATCCCAGCATCGGATTATGTAGCGGCTGTTGCCGTATTCGGGCAGAATTGGCAGATCAAATGTTTTGAGTTTGAACCTTAAGTTCCTGAACAAAGGACAAAGGACAAAGGACAAATGACTTAAACTAACTCGACGCGATCGCAGATTGTTTGACCAAACAGCGAATCTTGCTCAACCTGTGGCGGATGAGGTGGAGCTACGAGAATGACAGAATGATGTTGAGAGACGATCACCTCTGGATCAAAAATAAATTCACTATAGTCAGCCAGATCATCCAATCCCAACACATTTAAGACAATCTCAGATAAAACCCAAGTCGTCACTTTGAAACATGCCTTTTTCCACTGCTTATGCCTATTCATCGGTTTTAGGCTCCTGCGATCGGTGGTTGAGGTTTTGCCTTCCTGTCTCGAATATTGCTGTTTCGAGCGGTACAATCCTGGTGAGCGGCTCCATCCCTACTGGATACATTCAGAGCGATTACCTGGATTTCAGCAATCTTTACAAAAACTTGTCCAGAACTTACGCATTTCTTTATCTTGATTGTGTTGAAGGCTACACATCTTGACTACACCCCGTTTCCTGCGTTAGTTCCTTGTTGATGCCAAGCCCTAAATACTCACAACTTGGCTCTCATCCAATACCCTAACTAAAGTTATGTAAAGCATCACACCCTTAAACTGGTGCTATACGTAAAGTTTTGATGAAATTTAGGGTGGACAGATAAAAATCAACCACACCACTCAAACTAGAGGCACTTTTGTTGCGTCTGTGAACCTCGGAACACCTCTATAGGGCTTCCCCAGCTCCCCCAGCTCCCCCAGCTTCCCCAACTCTCCCAGCTCCCCCAGCTCCCCCAGCTTCCCCAGCTTCCCCAGCTTCCCCAACTCTCCCAGCTTCCCCAGCTTCCCCAGCTCCTCCTACTGATGACGCTGACAACGCTGGAGATAACTCTGAGCAGCGCGATCGCCTGAATGATTGTTCAGTAAAGGCTCCCGTAATCAGGTTATTTTCCAGATAGATAATTCCTTGCAGTCTCCCTTGATTGATTAACGGCGTACAGGCGATGGATAGACAGTGATACTGTTGAATATAGGGATCGTTGGCAAAGTTATCCTCACGAGTGGCATCGTTTAAAACAACTGTTTTGCAAGTGCGAGCAACATAATGGACAATTTTTAAGGATAACCGTTCAAACTGATCCAGAGGAATCGATTGCAGTACAGGAATTTCCTCAGAGTCGGCTTCCTTAGTGGCTTCCACCAATAATCCCTTACTACTCGGTAAAATCAAGATACCCCGTTGCGCTCCAGCATTTTCCACGAGAATATTCATTAAATTTGCCAGCAATTTATCTAAAATAATTTCGCTGGAAATGGCATGGGCGGATTTAAGCGTTGTGGCTAAATCTAAAAGTTCACTACGAGTCGATTCGCTAGTTGTGTACCTATTAAACGTGGTGTAAACAGACGCCTGCTCAGTTGGCGATCGCAATAATTTCGGGTACTTCGTTTCTAGCTCCTCGACTTTCCGTTTTGCCCCCCACAGTTTATACCCATAATGGGCATTTTTAATATAGAGTTGGGCAAAGTCTGCCTTGTCTTCCTCTAGCCAAAACCGAGCCGCGAGTTCATTGGCTAAGGCTTCATTGTGGATAAACTTGATGTTCCAAGGCGTAGCCAGAGTGACGTAATTCACCCGATGACAATCCTGCCTGATAGGACTCATCAAAAATATGTCTAGCCAATTTTAGCGGTTTCACCCAATGATTCAAATGTCCGGCTAAAACCAAACAAGCGGCACATTTTTGAAACGGACTGTTGAAGCGTTCACTCAACTTTACGGCTAAACACCCAAATTCATATCCCGATTGATAATCCCCTAACACCGACCCCATGATAATGCCATAGGTCACATACCCCTTTGCCGATTCGGGACTATTGCCATAACGAAGCTAAATATTCACCATTTTGAGGACAATCACGGCGTAGAGTTCCTGATTGAAAAAATAAGCGGGTGGGTCAATATTAATCAACAATTGCAACGCCATTTTCTGCTCAGGAACTGTAATTTCGGGTTCGGATAACAAAGGATAACGGATTGGCGATACGTCCTATCGGACACGCTAGCGCGATCGCGAATTCGTCGGGCGCGATAGACTTGCGAGTTCTCACTATCATGGATTTGTCGGAACTCTTCGTATCCAGCAAGAGAAACCATGTAATATCGGACTAGAGGGGTATTTTTGATACTCCGGTTCTAACATATTCATCACCCTCATTATTCGCAATAAGCCTGTCATAATCACTCTCATCTTTTTCAGGCTTGAGGGAGGAAATGATTTGTCTGTCACCCCTTCAGCCGAGCAAGACTAGATGTTCCGCCGGAACGTCTCTACTTCTAATTAACGGCTATTACTCCAAGCGACGCTCTACGCTTGTAGTTCATCTAATTTGGCACGCACCGCTTGGATATCTTGCCACATCAACCACTTCGGCTTACCCGGCTCTCGTGAGGGATTTCGCAATAGGTAGGCGGGATGGAAAATGGGCATACACAGTCGCCCCTCCCATTCCATCCAAGTGCCACGAATCTTAGTAATGCCGCGCTTTTCACCCGTTAACCCCTTAACCGCTGTTGCGCCTGTGAGCAGAATAATTTTGGGATCAACTAAGCGAATTTGTTCGAGTAAATACGGTTTACAAGCTGCAACTTCATCAGGAGTCGGTACTCGATTCCCCGGAGGGCGGCATTTATTCACGTTACAAATATAGACATCCCGTTCACTATCCAATTTGACGGCGGCGAGAATCTTCTCCAGCAATTGTCCGGCTCTACCGACAAACGGCAACCCTTGCTCGTCTTCATTTTGCCCAGGAGCTTCCCCAATGATCATAATCGGAGCATGAACATCACCCCGCCCCACTACCGCATGGGTGCGAGTGGCGGCTAATTCACAGCGCTGACAACCATTACAATGATCCGCCAAAGACTCCATGGAGTCATAAGTACCAGGAGGAATCGGAACCTTGGCATCCGTCGGAATTAACTCCGGTTGGAAGTCACTGGGGGTAGAAGATGTCAGCCCTGACTGATCAAAGAGACTGAGTTGTTCTGAGGATTCGTGGGACATAAATCTAAGCTCGGACAATCCGACTGCTTGTTGAATTGTCTCATATCCCGCGCTGAATCCCTGACTTGGGCAAAAAAATTGCCGATCTGAGTCTCATTTAACCGGGACAAATGAGAATACGGCGATCGCGAAATTTGATGAGGTATCATTCCCAAGCTGAATGGCACTGAAAATTTGCCTTTTTGGATAGCCGAAACCATTGATACACCGTAGGGTGGGCATTGCCCACCAGCATACCAGTCAGTACCATTCTTCTTAAGCTGGGCAAACCGCATCTACCTCAACTTAGACGGGTTTGGGGCACGGCAATGCCCATACGTGTAAACTTAAGCTACAAAAAGAAAGCAATACCTTGAGCTGACCCCTCCCTAACCCTCCCCTTGCCAAGGGGAGGGAACATTTCCCCCCAAAGCATCGGGGGGATTAAGGGGGGTTAAGATTAAGGCAACGAGATTCAAACTCTGACAGGGAAAAACTTTTCCGCTTAAGTTGACACCAATGGGCAATGCCATACCCCTACAGATAACAGGAATTACACAGTTTTTGCCGGACAAGCGAAATTGGCATCCCCAATTATCATCTTTTTGTCTTTTACCGATTGCAACTTGTGCCTCACAACCCATCCAGAAGACGCTACACCGAATGTTAACAGCAAACCCCCTGATGTCGTCGGTTCTGGAACGGGAACTGAAGTTACATTGTCAAAGGTTCCATTGAGAGGATTGATAAGCGCTGTCGGACTGAGTTGTAAACCAACTCCTGAAACGCCGGACGTAAAACTCTCTTGGGGATCTGTCGTCGTCAGACTAAACAGTTGTGTGCCACCAGGACTATCAAAAACCCGACTCGTGAGTCGATTCCCTACTACCTCAAATTCCAGGAAATAGCTGCGGTTTAAATCACTAAAAGCTCCCTCGATTTCATCTAAAACAATGGCTTGAGTACCAACAACTTTACTGAGCAATAGATCCCCATCAAAAAAATCAATTGTAGCGGCATACGTATCAAACGTGGTTAAGTTTCCTCGGGCAAAGAGAACGAGTTGATCGTCAGTGGAAGCACTTGGGTTGAGGATAGCAGATACCTTCACATCTGTGAAAACCTGGTCGGTAATTCCCCAAAATCCTTGAACGGAACCCCCATTATTCGCACTTTTACTATCACTTAAGGTAAGAATGCCGTTCTCTGTACTCGTCGTAAACGTTGGCGACAACCCTGATGGACTGGTCAATCCTCCGGTGGTAACCGCATCGGGGTTAGGGAAAGAGGAGTCGAAATTATAAAAAAAAGACGCTTCAGCCGGGAGGTCGATTCCTAGTGAGCCTAGGCAGGTCGCTAAAACAAGCAAAGGATGGAATACAATTTTTCTGATCCGGTTCATCATGCTATCCTAAATAGTACTTGACATTATTTATCATAAGTCGCTAGGACGGGTTAAGGCTAAGTCGGCAAAGCAAGATATGATTGCCTACCCGGATAGTCCGACAATACCACATTTTCGCTTCCCCACTCACTCCAGAGAAAGTGCGATGACGTTCCCTGTTCACTCTCCTCAACCAATGCGTTGAAAAATCGTTAGCATCACGGGTCCTAAAAGAACATGATGTCCCAAGCATTCCATATCTACTACCCGACCAAATTGTTCGCGTTGCTCTCGACTATAAAAGCGAAGGTTATTAGAAACTAAGGGGACAGAAAGGGTCACTGTTTTTTGGTGACCGATGTAGTCAACCAGGTAAAAACGTCCCCCCTGTCGCAGCACTCGACTCACCTCAGAGAATACCTGTTGCGGTTGAGGATAATGCAGAAAACTAATTGTATTAAACACCGCATCAAATTGACCCTCAGCAAAGGGTAAAGACTCAGCATTTCCCTGTTTGAAAATAAGTCGCGGTCGATGTTGGTTGCGCTGTCGGGCTTGACGCAGCATTTGGGAGGATAAATCCAGTCCTGTACCCTGGAGAGTGGGGAACTGGGTGGCAAGGCGATGCAATAAACGACCCGTACCGCAACCGAGGTCAAGCACATTCGGATTTTCTGGTAGTTCTACATACTCCAACAACCGTTTGTGAACTGCTTGGTAGAAGATTGTGGTAAACAGCAGGTCGTAGTTCGGTGCCCACCGATCAAAGAGCTTTTGCTTATGGCGATAAACGTCGCTTGTCACTGAAGTCCAGATAGATTACTCACACTAATTAAACGGTATAGCACAAGATGAGGCAGGTTTGTCCTGGATACCGTGCGTAGCAGGCGCTGTCTTCCATCCGTGTCAACCGAGAATAGATGGATTAGCTCCACCCTGGAAACCGTAGGGGCGCAAAGCCTTGCGCCCGCTCCAATGGTGGAATAGAAAATTACCTCAAATGCCCTCAAACCCTTACTGTTCCCTGTTCCCGGTTAAGAGTTCCCTACTCTCAACCGTTAACTTTAGTGAAAGTCCACCTACTTACGAATGGTGATTTAGATGCCAAGCCAGCATAACTCCTCGTCTAAACTCCAAGTATTGAATAGGGAGCCTAAAATCGTGAAAACCTCCAAGCAACCGTTACCGTGGCAGGTAGGACTCGTCTTAGTCGCTGGTGTCTTGGCGGTTTCCAGCGCCGCCATTTTTATTCGCTTAGCCAATACGGCGGCTGGGTTGAGTGGTGTTGGATTTAGTCTTTTTCTATCCGCTTCTCGCCTAACCCTGGCATCTTTATTAATACTACCCGCTTGGCGAAACCTGCGATCGCATCAGCTTAGTCCTGGTGCATTCTATTATGCTGTGGGGGCTGGGATTTGTCTTGCCCTACATTTTGCCGCCTGGATTACGTCTCTATCCTTCACCTCA
>CAZNNK010000378.1:0-6761 GCA_964574085.1 uncultured Coleofasciculus sp. | reverse complement strand
CTTACCTGAACCGCAATCTTAAAAAACCTACCCTTGTGAGTCTCCCCCATCTCCCCCATCTCCCCCATCTCCCCCATCCCTTACTGTATCAGCCGTGGGAGAAACAGCAAACGTTGTTGCCACAGGTTGAGCCTCCTGGTGACTCGGATGACGCCATTGGTCAAGAATATCGTGGATGAGAACCTCCTTGAGCCAAACTTGAGCTACTACCGTTAGGGGAAGGGCTAATAATAACCCTAAAAATCCAAAGAAGGTAACGAAAAACAACTGGGCGAGCAACGTTATAGCGGGTAGCAGGGATACCTGTTGTGCCATAACTAAGGGCGTGAGTAAATTACTTTCAACCTGCTGAATCACAATATACAGAATCAATACGGCAATAGCTTTCCATGGCGAATCCAGCAGCGCGATCGCAATAGGTGGGATCACACTCACGACTGGTCCAAGATTGGGAATAAATGTTAAAATCCCCGCTAACGTGGCTTGTGCCAGTGCCAGGGGAATTCCCAACAGCAGTAAACCGAAAAAACTTAATAACGAAATGACTGCCATATTAAATAGAATACCCGCTAGCCATCCTCGTAACGATTCATTACACTGTTGCAAAATTTCATCAACTCGACGCCGATAGAAGGATGGAAAAAGGCGAATAAAGCTTTTCCGATAAGGGTGAGGATCGGCAAGGAGCATCAGGGTTAAAACCAGGACAAGCAAACTATTTAGGAGGACACCCAAAGCATTATTGAAAAACGTGAATCCCCCTCCTAATACCCGATTGATCAAGGGCGGAAGCTGTTGCAATAATTGGTTTATATCTGGGATATACTGATCAATTAACTCCGAAGAAATATCTGATTCTAAAGCTTCTATCCATTCGGTTAATTGTTCGATTCCTTGGGAAACTAACTCAATCAATTGTAAAAATTGTTCAGCAAAAGGAGGCACAATTAAGAAGTAAAATCCCACCAGAACACATAGCAGCATAAAAAGCGACAGGAGAACCGCAAAAAATCTCTGCATTCCAGAACGTTGGAATCGATCTACCAGAATGTTTAAGGCATTGGATAGTACAATTGCAGCAAAAATAAGCATAATAATTTGCCGAATTTGCCACAAAATAAATAGTGAAATTATAAAGACAAGTATGCCAATCCATTTACCCAGACTCATTGCCCAACCTTAAACCCTTACATAAACGTAGCTTGCTTCTCGATGAAGGCGAGTTCTTCACCGTTCACGTTAATTATGTCCACCTACTTATTGAGAGTAACCTTTGTGCCGAACCCGCCCTTATCTACCCCATCTGTGGCTATCTTCCCTCATCTTTCCGGCTCGAACCCATTTCCCCGATCTACCCCATCTCCTTTATTATCAATACAGACTAAAACAAAAAAATAACGTTTACTCTGATGCACTAGAACATAAATTCTACAATGTAACGTCATACAAATGTCTGTAAAGTACTTTTTTCTATCCGATGGCTGGACTGTAGGACGAGTTTGGGAGTTTGGAGGACTGTGGAATATCAATGCTTGGCGACGCGAACCTGAAATCATCCGCTTAAACCTTTGCATTCTGGAGCAGGGGGAAAAGTTATGGCTATATCGGGTTGAGGATGCGGTATTGATGGTAGAAGTTAGACCGACATTAGATGCCTCACCCCAATCCGCAAAAACCATTGGTCAAGTCGTCCTCAAACGTTTAATGAGTGCGGAGCAAGTGATTGAGCGATTAACCACCGCGCCGAGTGTTTTGAATCTCTCCTCAGAAACGGGCGATGGGTGATTGGCAATTGGGTAGAGACGTAGCATGCTACGTCTCTACATTGGGGCAGGCACTGGTCAAAACCTTCCCGCTGCTTGCAATCGTTTCTAACAAAAGTTACACTTCTTTAAAGTTAGACTGACCCGCCTAGCCGTGTAGACCCTAGAGGATAACCTGAAACGGTCATCGGTTCACGCTTGTAGGCGGGTAAGCTCAATTTCTAATATCTTGATTCAAAAGAAGCGTCAAAGTAGAAACTCTATCTCTAGGAGGAGCGTAGTCGATGGGACTACCGTGGTATCGAGTACATACAGTCGTCCTGAATGATCCAGGGCGTCTGATTGCTGTGCATTTGATGCACACTGCCCTCGTGGCAGGTTGGGCTGGTTCGATGACTCTGTACGAACTAGCTACATTTGATCCCAGTGATCCAGTCCTTAATCCCATGTGGCGTCAGGGAATGTTTGTGATGCCATTCATGGCGCGTTTAGGGGTAACAGACTCCTGGCGGGGTTGGAGTATTACTGGGGAAACGGCGACTGATGTCGGCTTTTGGTCCTTTGAAGGCGTCGCCGCTGCTCACATTGTTTTGGCAGGTCTGTTGTTCTTAGCCGCCTGCTGGCATTGGGTTTACTGGGATTTAGAACTATTTAGAGATCCCCGCACCGGCGAACCCGCGCTGGATTTGCCAAAAATGTTTGGCATTCACCTGTTCTTGTCTGGTCTTCTCTGCTTTGGCTTTGGGGCGTTTCACCAGACTGGGCTGTTTGGTCCGGGAATGTGGGTATCTGATCCCTATGGTCTAACGGGTAGCGTTCAACCTGTCGCCCCAGCCTGGGGTCCAGAAGGATTTAACCCCTTTAACCCGGGTGGTATCGTGGCTCATCATATTGCCGCAGGGATTGTCGGAATTATTGCTGGGTTATTCCACTTGACGGTTCGACCCCCAGAGCGACTGTTTAAAGCGCTGCGGATGGGGAATATCGAAACGGTACTCTCTAGCAGTATTGCTGCTGTATTCTTTGCGGCATTCGTGGTGGCGGGTACGATGTGGTATGGTTCTGCGGCGACGCCGATTGAACTGTTCGGACCTACCCGTTACCAATGGGATCAAGGCTATTTCCAAGAAGAAATTGATCGCCGTGTGGAAATGGCAGTGGCAGATGGTGCTAGCCCTTCAGAGGCGTGGAATCAGATTCCGGAGAAGCTGGCGTTCTACGACTATATTGGCAACTCTCCCGCGAAGGGCGGTTTGTTCCGTACTGGTCCGATGGACAAGGGTGATGGTATCGCTCAAGCATGGTTAGGTCATCCAGTATTTACTGATGGCGAAGGTCGGGAATTGACTGTGCGTCGTATGCCGAACTTCTTTGAAACCTTCCCGGTTGTCTTAACCGATGCCAATGGTGTTGTGCGGGCGGACATCCCCTTCCGACGGGCTGAATCGAAATATAGCTTTGAGCAAACTGGTGTTACCGCGACATTCTACGGCGGTCTTTTGGATGGTCAAACCATTGAAGATCCTGCTGTGGTGAAGCAGTATGCCCGGAAAGCGCAACTGGGTGAACCGTTTGAATTTGATCGCGAAACCTTAAACTCCGACGGGGTATTCCGTACCAGTCCACGGGGTTGGTTTACATTCGGTCATGCGGTATTTGCGCTGTTGTTCTTCTTTGGTCATATCTGGCATGGTTCCCGGACTCTGTTCCGAGATGTATTTGCTGGGGTTGATCCTGACCTAGACGAACAAGTCGAATTCGGTCTGTTCCAAAAAGTGGGTGATACGACCACTCGGAAAAAAGAAGCGGTCTAAACCTTGCATACCCCCACTGGTAGAGACGCGCCACGGCGCGTCTCTACATTAATCGGTAGAGGGCAAAAGAAAAATTAATTTTTCTTTTGCCTCTTTCGCTATTGTGGGTAAACTGGTAGTACAGCAGATAATTGGGTAAGTTGTGACATGGAAAGCCTCATTTATATCTTTGTTTTGATTGGCGCTCTAGGCGTTCTGTTTTTTGCGATCGCATTCCGGGAACCGCCTCGGATTGAAAAGTAGGTCTCCTTTTGGCTCTGTCTTCCCTCCTGGAGAGCGCCATCTTATCCCTGATGATTAATCGTGAATTGGATGAGCTCTCTAGGATACCCTGACCCGCCACCGTCTATCTGGTTACGTTTGCCGACAGGGATTCGAGCAGGAGGACATTAGCTTAATTGGATCAAAGCCCCACGTCGTCGGGAGACGTGGGACTATTTGCCAGTTTAGATAATATTGACAACTTGTTTTTTCCCAGCTACCATCGTCAAATGGAGCAATGTATCGGCTCAACTTTCTGTATTTAACCCGTCGGAAAAGACTTGCGATTATGCGATGCCCCTATTGTCAGCACACCGACAGCCGCGTCTTGGAGTCTCGTTCCACAGAAGCAGGACAAAGTGTTCGGCGTCGTCGGGAGTGTTTGCGGTGTAAACATCGCTTCACGACGTATGAACGGATTGAATTTGTGCCAATTACTGTCCTGAAGCGGGATGGCAAGCGAGAATCCTTTGACCGTTCTAAGTTGTTACGGGGAATGGTGCGGGCTTGTGAGAAAACAGAGGTTTCCCAACGACGCCTAGAAGCGATAGTTGATGAGATTGAAGCTGAAGTTCAGCAGCACTACGGGCGAGATGTCACCAGTGATGAAGTAGGTGAGTTAGTCCTGCGCTACCTGCGACACGAGAGTGAAGTGGCGTATGTCCGGTTTGCCTCAGTTTATCGGAAGTTTCAGGGCATTCGCGATTTTATCGAAACCCTAGAGCATCTCAGAAATAATACTGAACTAGATAACCCTGAGATATCGCCTGTACCACCCGCTCTTCCAAGTGAGTCGGATGATTCAGAGACATCAGCTAACTTAGTCACTCCTGCGTCAGAGGAACAACAGGTTTTACGGTAATATGATGTCCGGCAAAACAACCAACCATTATTGCTTTTTCCTTGCAACCTTCCTCCTTTCCTTCTGCCCTCTGCCTTGTCTCTGCCGATAGTGTAAGTATTCAACCGGACATGATATAAGGGGGGCTAAACCGTGATCAGACAGCGGTTTGCTCGTTTCACTATTCAGTATAGCCGATTTTATGAAGTTTTGTATACTACTCGATCTCAACAGGGCGACCAGATTGAGTTATAATTACCTGTCTGGACTTTATTAAATCTTTTAAAATAAGGTTGAGACAAAGCAATGTAGGTGTAGGTGGCACAATACCGACGTGCGAGTACATCGACAGGAGGCATAGTCATTACGGAGATTAAACAAGGAAACACAACGCACATGCTCAGTCAGAACACAAATACAATAGATATTGGCTTCACTCACGACGATTTTGCCGCCCTCCTCGACAAGTATGATTATCACTTTAGCCCTGGTGATATTGTCGCAGGTACAGTATTCAGTCTGGAGCCAAGAGGCGCTCTGATTGACATTGGTGCTAAAACCGCAGCTTATATTCCCATACAGGAGATGTCAATTAATCGGGTTGACGCTCCAGAAGAAGTATTGCAGTCAAATGAAACGCGAGAATTTTTCATTTTGACTGACGAGAATGAAGATGGACAGCTCACCCTTTCCATTCGCCGGATTGAGTATATGCGGGCGTGGGAACGGGTACGGCAGCTTCAAGCCGAAGACGCGACCGTTCGTTCTTTGGTTTTTGCCACAAACCGAGGTGGGGCGCTAGTTCGCATTGAAGGGCTACGGGGCTTTATTCCCGGTTCTCACATCAGTACTCGCAAACCCAAGGAAGATTTAGTTGGCGAAGAACTGCCCCTAAAATTCTTAGAGGTCGATGAAGACCGAAACCGTCTGGTTCTCTCTCACCGTCGCGCTTTGGTTGAGCGCAAGATGAACCGCTTAGAAGTCGGTGAGGTGGTCGTTGGTTCGGTACGGGGGATTAAGCCTTACGGTGCGTTCATTGATATTGGTGGTGTGAGCGGATTGCTCCACATTTCAGAAATTTCTCATGATCATATTGACACGCCTCATAGTGTGTTTAATGTCAATGATGAATTGAAAGTGATGATCATTGACTTAGATGCAGAACGCGGTCGGATTTCGCTGTCCACGAAACAGTTGGAACCTGAACCGGGAGATATGATCAACAATCGCGATCGAGTCTACGATCAGGCAGAAGAAATGGCTCAGAAGTATCGGGAGAAGATGCTGGCACAACAGGAAGGTGTTAGTCCTGAATCTGAAGAGTATGAGGTTGATGAAGAATTTGTGTCAGCGACGGAAGAGTAATTCTGGTTGCTGGTGATCCCACGTCTTTTAAGCGTGGGATTTTTTGTTCATAGTTCATGGTTCATTGTTTAAGGGCGATGAACCATGAATTTCTGGAGAAAGTTATAGATAGTTTCGCAGGACTTCAACCGTTTTCTGTCCAGTTTTTGCCCAGCTAAATTGATGGGCGCGTTGGAGTCCGAGGGTGCTAAGGCGCGATCGCACTTGGGTGTCGGTGGCGATCGCGTGCATCGCAGCGGCGAGTTCTGAGGTGTTGTAGGGGTTGACCAGGATAGCCGCGTCGCCTGCGACTTCTGGGAGGGCGGAGAGGTTGGAGGTGATTACCGGAGTCCCACAGGCCATGGCTTCTAGAACCGGGAGTCCAAAGCCTTCCCAGAGACTGGGAAAGATGAGTGCGATCGCGTTATTAAGAAGTATGGGTAGTTGGTTGTAGGGAACATAGTTGAGAAATTTAACCTGATGGCTTAAACCGAGGTGGTTGGCTTGGGATTGAAGTTTAGGGGTGTATCGTTTGTCACTTGACCCGGCGATCCACAGTTCATAGTCGCCACAGTTAGGAAGTGTGGCAAAGGCGTTGATCAAGCGGTATAGGTTTTTATAGGGATCGTGGCGTCCGATGTAGAGGAAGTAGGGATTATGAGTTGCTTCATTAGGCTTTTTGAGAAACGCAGAGGGGCGCAGAGGGTGGCGCAGAGGGGCGCAGAGGGGGCGAAAGTG
>CAZNNK010000377.1:0-6767 GCA_964574085.1 uncultured Coleofasciculus sp. | reverse complement strand
AGATTGATAAGGATTCGTTAGAGCCAAGTTTAAAGCAAGCTACTCGCCATACATCCAAGGGTGAATACCAAAAGATACAACACGCTTCAAAGCTTTTAGGATTATTGGATGTTGCTAAAGTACGTAAAGCCGCGCCGAATTGCGATCGCCTCTTTACCACTCTTGCCCACATTATGGGAGAGACTATCTGAAAATGCAGACTGTCAAAGCGTTGGAAATCGTAACTGAACATCAAATAGAACGACTCAAAACATGGGAGGAGATTCATGGTTAATTCAGGTTGGGATGAGACAAAGATCAAAGCAGCGATCGCAAAAGCAAGAGAAGCCGCAGACATTGCCAATGCTGTTGAACCGAGGGCGGAATCGGCGTATTATGACCAGAGTTGCGATCGCGTAGTCATCAATTTAAAGAGTGGGGCGACGTTTAGCTTTCCCCCAGCATTAGCGCAAGGATTAGCAGGTGCTTCTCCAGAGGATTTGGCTGAGGTTGAAGTGACGCCATCGGGGGATGGATTGCACTGGGAGAAGCTGGATGCGGATTTTAGTGTTCCGGCGCTTTTGGCAGGTGTGTTTGGCACGACGGCGTGGATGGCTCAAGTTAAGATAAAGGTAAGTTAGGGGGCGATGTTCGTAGTAAGCACTTTAGTGCTAGGAAATAGAGCATTTTAAGCCAGTAAAGTGGCTACTACAAACTCATTTAGACATGAGCGGCTTCTATGGCTCAGGTTAAGATGAAGGTAAGTTAGGGCGCGACGCATTCTTGTCCTTTTCATGCATTCTGGTTGATATGAGTGTATTCTCCTACAATAGTTAAGAGTTGACAAGTAAGCTCACCAAGCGTAAGAGAAAAATGGATAGCGTAGCACAAGAGAGCGACGTAATTGTTACTGATCAGGATACGGCTGAAGAAGATGGTGGCGATAGTGGTGGATTGTATCCCTATGACCCAACTAAAGCAGATCTCGACATTAGAGAAGATCCTCTGACAGTTTTCGAGTTAATGAGGAAATATGATAAGGGCGATCTTATTATCGATCCTGATTTTCAGCGCAACCCCAGAGTCTGGAATTTAGAGCAAAAAAGCAAGTTTATTGAATCTGTTATCCTAAATTTTCCACTTCCGCCATGGTATGTAAATCAAACAGAAGAGGGCAAGTATATCATTGTGGATGGTTTGCAACGGACTACAACATTACATGAGTTTGTTAATGATAAATTTAAGCTAAGTGGTTTAGAAGCACTGACTAAATTAAATGGATTGAATTTCACTGAGCTAAAAGAACTTCCAGGTTACTATCAAACAAGGATCGAAGACAAAAAGCTTAATTTGTATGTTATGAGACGGTCTGTACCTGTTAAGGTTGTTTACGACATTTTTAATAGAATTAATACAGGAGGAACGAAGCTTGAGCGTCAAGAAGTTAGAAACTGTATTTTCTCAGGAAAATCAACAAACCTGCTTAAAGAATTATCAGAAAAAGAATATTTCAAAAAAGCTATTGACAATGGTATTTCACCTAAAAGAATGAAAGATAGAGAAATTATTTTACGTTATTTAGCCTTCAATATTTTTGATTATACAAAAGAGTATGAAGGTGATTTGAGTGACTTTATAGAAAAGGCAATGAAAAAAATAAATTCGATGTCAGATGAAGAAATAGAAAATTTAAGAAAAGATTTTGAGCGAGTAATGAAGTTTACTTTTGATTTTTTTGGAGATAAGAATTTTCGGTTGCCTACAGGTCACAAAAGAGGAAGAATAAATATTGCTATTTTTGAGTCTGTATCTTATTTTTTCTCGATAAGTAGTGATGATTTCTTAGAAAAACACAAAGAGTCTATTAAAATCAATTTCATTAAATTACTAGAAAATAAAGATTATCTTGATTCTATAAAATCTGGTACGAGCGGCAAAACAAAGGTGTATACTAGGTTTAAGTTAGCTCAAGAAATTTTAGGAGATGTGTAAAAAATGCTCAAAAAGATAATCCTAAAAAACTTTAAATGCTTTAGGGAAGAAACAGAATTTCCTTTGGGGCAGTTAACTTTACTGACAGGGATTAATGGACGTGGTAAATCAACCCTGCTCCAATCCTTACTCTTAATGAGACAATCCATAGAACACAATGACAATGCTGCCCTACTTGTATTAAATGGTAGTTGCGTTAATTTAGGCAGTTTTAATGAAATTAGAAATAGCAATATATCCAGAGAAAATCCCATTATTTTTAAATATTCGTATCAAGATAATATAGACTTACTAAAAAATAATATTTTCCAAATAATTGGATCAGCTCAATATCATTTGAATGAAAACTATGAAGATGATATGGTTGCTCAAATAAGTAGAATTGAATTTGATGATGAGATTATAGAACGGGATAGTAATGACTTCAATAGTATATCATACAAGCTGAACTCAGTTTATGAAAAATCTGATGAATGTAATCAATACTTGCATCCCAATCGATTTAATTTCATATTTAGTACTCAAGAAAAAGAAAATACAAATAATGGCTCTTGTTCGTTGTTCAAATTATTACCTTTCTCAGATAGGAGAAAATTTGAGAGGGTAAGAGGTGGTAATCTAGAAATAGATTTAAAATTCTATAAATCTTTGTTTTTTGATAGAATTCATTACATATCAGCCGACCGTGTGGGACCACAAGAATTTTATTTGAAATCCACTCTTGCCAAATTTCCCAATGTAGGAGCTAAAGGTGAATTTACAGCTAATTTACTACAAAAAAATAAAGATTATCTAGTTGACGATGAGCTATGTTTAGGAGAAGACGCCAAAACGTTAGCCACTCAAACAGAAGAATGGTTGAATGACATTTTTGATGGAGCAAAGGTAGAAATTAAAAGTTCAGAAAGTAATATACTTGAACTGTTAATGAATTCAAGTCCATCAAAAGATCGTTTTAGACCTGCTAATATTGGCTTTGGATATCATTGTGTTTTACCGATTATTGTTTCAGCATTAATTGCCAAACAAGGTGAAATCTTAATTGTCGAAAATCCGGAAGCACATTTACATCCTAAAGCACAATCAAGACTGGCTAAATTTTTAGCTAAAGTAAGTAGCTGTGGTGTACAAGTTTTTGTTGAATCCCACAGCGATCATATTTTGAATGCTTTGCGAATAGCAGTTCTAGATGGAATTTTGAATCATGAAGATTTGAAGATACTATATTTTCAGCAAAAGACTGAATTGCCAGTTGTAGAAATTCCTGTGCAGCCTGATGGGGGTATTGAGGAGTGGCCCGAAGGCTTTTTTGACCAAATGGATAAAGATTTTGAACGGCTTTTTGGAATATAAAATGGAAATATTTATTAATGAAGTGTCTCTAGAAGGTCAGTATTTAACAGATGCCGAGTTTAAGGATGCAGTAATAAGTTTTAAGTCTATTTTTGATTTGCTCAATAAAAAAATAAAACAAAAGGTTATCTATAAAGAAGATAGTAATTTATTCGTTAACTATGATGCTATTAGAGGTTCTAATTTCCAGCAAAGTTTAAATCAAATCAAAGATAAGTCTCTGAAGCTAGCTTTTAAAAATATCGTTTTTAATAAATTGAATGCAAAAGAATGGCGTAAAGAACAAGTCCATTCTCTAGATGATTATTTCGATTACTTTACACCTCAATCCTGTCGAGATGTCAGAAACACTTCATTAGCAGAAGTGGCTGAAAGGCAATTTCAAAACAGCCACATAACTTATTTAGTGATTAATTTCACCAAGTCTAGCTTTATAATTGCCCATCCCGACATTAATAAATGTTGTTTAATTTCTATAATCAAAAACAATGATAAAACTCAATCCATTGATTTAGATAGTCTTGACAATCAAGCAGCTCTTGAGAATTGGCTAGAGAAAAAACTAAAATTAAGCAAAATAGAATATGATGAATCTTCTACTGTTCCTCCTCAGGATGAACAAACTATATTACGAGATACTAAAAGATTCAAAAGAACTAAAATTAGGTATGATGAGAGAGTGGTTTATTGCGAAATTTCTACAGGTAAATATTGGTACGTCGATAATTTACACTACGGCAAAGCCGCTCATTTAGAAGTTTTCGACAAAACTGGGCAGCGACACATTGGAGAAGCTGATTTACAAGGGGAAATTGATGAATCAAAATCTGATAGTGATAAGAATCTTAATACATCATAGTTATACATTTTTGGCTACGAGTAACACAGACTACTGGACTGACACAGCTAAAATGGTGGCATAGATTTTACAATTACGGGCGCACGTCGGTGCGCCCCTACAATTCTAATCCACCAAGTTAGGTGTACCAAGCCAGTAAAATCTGTCGTATGGTTCCGGTTCAACATCGGGAACTTTATGTAAAACCTGCTGAAATTTGTGCCAACGTCCCTGTTTAGCTTTTTCTTCGATATAGTCTTTCGTTATCCAAGCCGATAAAGCAATAGTCACCAATTGTTCAATAGAAATATTTTCCCGCTTGGCTAAAGCGGCAACTTGTTGATACAAGGCATCGGGAATATTAGCGGTAAGATTCATGATTAAATTTCTCCCACTCCTATCATTTATCTTATCGCTGATACCTTTAACCAGGGTGAGTTGACCAGCGTGAACTCCAAACGCCACCATCATTATCGTCAAACCCGCCCCTACCATACCCTGTCACATTTCACGCCAATTAGTCTTACAAATACTGCCATCTGGCATCCTCGCCCCCTCGAAATTTACCTCACTCAAATCCGCTTTATCCAAATTTGCCCCCGTCAAATCTGCCTCCCTTAAATCCGCGCCACTCAAACTCGCCCTAACTAACGTCACCCCTCTTAAATCCGCCCCTCTTAAATCCGCATTCCCCAACTTCGCCCAACTCAAATCCGCCCCGCTTAACCGCGCCTGCTTCAAACTTGCCCCCACTAACTTCGCCTTGCGTAAACTTGCCCCACTCAAGTCAACCTCACTTAAATCCGCAATCACCAACTTTGCCCCATCTAACTGCGCCTGTCGTAAATTTGCCCCCCGCAGCATTGCGCCAATTAAATTCGCATTCCGTAAATCCGCCTCCGCTAATTGCGCCCCCGCTAACTCCGCATTCTGGAAATTTCTCCCGCCACTCTGATAGCGCGATCGCACTTCCCCAACATCGGTTATACTAATCTCTCGCTGGGGCGGATGGCGAAAGGTAAAGGTAAAGGTATCGCCACTTTGCATTACCCGCCACATTTCCTCATACAACGGATAAGAACCCACGCCACTCAATTTCACCCATCCCTTTGCCCGAGTTAACGCCACAAATAACTGATTCCGCAATTGCAGATTACTCTCATCTTTTGCCACATTATCTAATCCCACCACATACACCATATCCGCTTCATTTCCCTTTGCCCGATGGATACGAGACACAGTTACGCCGCCCTCACACCAAAACTTATTTGGATCACGGGTATCTTTATCAATGTGCAGCAGATTACAATCCATGGCACTGGGACGATAAATATCAATTCCCTGGGACATTAAAAACTCTGCTACCGCTGTTTCTAGTCGCATCGCCTCGAACCCCAGCCCTAAAACAATTACCAGTATCTCGCGACTCGGTTTAAGCCCGTCATAGCGAAGATTGTAGACAATATTATCGGCTAAAGCGGTTAATTCTTCCTGGCGCGAACGATAGGCGATAAACTCAAATAAAGAACCCTGCCAAAGTTTTGAGACTAGATTCGGTGAATGTTCGGGAGGACGTCTCACGGTAATTTGTTGACCGGGGCGAAACATTCCAGTGACTTCATACCCAATTGCTTGCCAATCCTCAATTCGGGTAATTCCAGTTAACATTCCCCCCCGTCGTAATAATCCCATCCCAATCCCATGGGCGGCGGTAAGAATTGCCCCTGGGGTACGATAACACCGATACATGGTTTCACTTTTTCTAATTCCGCCCCCATACTGTCCGGTGACTAAATGCCCTAATTCTTCGCCAAATAATTCACTGGCATTGGGAATATTTAAGCTTTCTAAACTTTGCGCTTCATCATACGCCCAAATTAACCGCCGTTGTTCGGTTTGAGTGGGAGCAACGGGGCGTAATGCCTGATATGCCATCCAGTAAAACGGCTGTTTTCCCTCAAATTTTAAGGGGTCATCGACAATTAAATCTTGACCTTCATCAATTAAAATTACATCGTATAATTTTGGTATCGCTGTCTCTTGTAAAAGATTGAGACAAACTTCAGCTAATGCCTGATGCGGTTGCTTGGTTTCTATATCGTTAACCGTAAGCGCTTTTACCCCCGTGTGTCGGCAAAGGGTACTATAAAATCCCGGTTGTTTTCTCCCTCCCCAAGCGTGGAGAACTTTTAATTTGCGATGACCTTTGGCGTCGTATCTGATTTCGCCACTACTAAAGCGACGCAACCACTTATCCAGTTGGCTAATAATCCCGTGATAGAGGCTGCGACTGAAGAAAACCAAGGCAATATCCCAGTCAGGATGCTTGAGGTGAATATGGGCGGCTTTTTGACAGAGTAAGACAGTTTTCCCGGAACCCGCTATTCCCCGAATCCGTTGGGGACCTGGGGGAATGGATTTGGCGATCTGTTCTTGGGCTAAATCGAATTCGGATAGGTGTTGGCGTACCTGTGCCAGAATACTACCACGGGTTTGTTGAGGTGTGCCATTAATCGTTTTTGAGATGGCATTTTTGTGTCCTTTCAGGTGTTGTTTTTTCCGGAAAACAGGTGTACCACTAATCACCGCTTGCAGTAATTTCCAC
>CAZNNK010000376.1:0-6774 GCA_964574085.1 uncultured Coleofasciculus sp. | reverse complement strand
CGTATATCGGCTCGTTGAAATTCTTCTACAAAGCTTGAATAAGTGACAGTCCTGATGACACCACATTGCCCTGTCCCTACCGCCAAACCTTACTAAACTAATCTCCTAAGATGAAGACAATGACGATTGGAAATAGAGTTCTTTCAACTCGTCCAAAGACACATCATTTTCAGGTTGCGGATCACGAAAATAGGGATGAATTGGCAACAATTCATTCGGACGACGGGCGTTGGGTGAAGCTACAATTTCCTCGATTAAGTTCAGATAATCTATCGCCGTTGTCTTCCAAGTGTAATAGTTCCATACATGCTGGCGACAGGCGTTGTGCAACCTCTCCCACCGTTGAGAATCACTAAGAACTTCTTCTAAACCCTGGGCAATTGCTGTTGGATTCTCTGGATCAATGAGAATACCATAAACCTCATCTCCCTCTCGCAAACTCTCCCTTAAACCACTGTTCTGAGTCACGACTAATGGTAACCCAGCTAACGCGGCTTCTATTGGACCTAATCCAAAAGGTTCGTGGTGAGACGTGAGGGCAAATACAGAACGACGTTGGACAAAAAATCGATAAGCAGCAGCGAGGGCGGGTTGATCTGGGAGGCTAAAGCCACTGATTTTACCCCATAAGTGATTATTGTTCACCACTTCGCGTATGGGAATAAGTACCTCCTTTTCTGCTGTATGATTGCTAACAGGTTCCCGCAGTGGGTTGTCTTCCCCCTGGGTAAACATAACCAGATTTGCTTTTTCTTGCAGCGTTTCACTCTCAGCAAAGGCTTGAACTAAACCCAGATGATTCTTTTTCGGCGCTAATCGACTAGCTGCAATAATCGCTGGCAAATCTCGTCGCTCTTCTTCAATATCCCGCGCTAATCGTTCTTGAATTAACTGATAGGTTTCTTCCTCGTTTGGAGAACGGGATTCAAGATCGAACAATGAAGGGTCAACTCCCGGTGGGATTTCGGCAAAACGAGCATCATTCTTGACATCAACTGCCCCTCGATAGGCGGGATGAGCATATTGTTTAAACCGTTCCTGATCCGTTGTGCTGGTAATATTGACAGCCGAGCGATTCATACTCAACCGTTCAGCTACAAGGCGGCGTCCGAAGTGATAATACTCATCCATTTCGGGGAGATTTTCGGGTGTGACTTCCAGTTTATCCATCTTCAACGCCCCCAGAGAATGAGCGGTAAAGGTGAAGGGAATACCCACTTCAGCTTCAATTAAAACCCCCGATATGCCACCATCAGCATAATGGCTGGTCATCACCTCAGGAAAATTCCCTTCTTCTTGATAAAATTGGAGGATATTGGGTATCCAGTCTCTCACCAGATGGGACCAGAGTAATTCTTTGCGGAGAAATTCTTTCGGTCCAGCCGGTAAGCGGATAATCCGAACATTGGGTGCATCGGGATAGTGATCAAATTTCTCGGAAAATTCAGACCATTCGGGGTCAATAATTTGGCGTGTGAGAATGTCTACGTTGTGACCATGCTTTGCCATCTCCACCGCCACATTTTTCACATAGATGAGCTGACCCCCGAAATCTGGATGTTCTGTCCAGTAACTATCATGGCGGTCAAAGTTACCTTGTGGGTTAAGAAATCCAATATGCATAATAAAAACTCACTAAAATTAAATTAATTCGTCCATCCTAGTCGTAATGATTTGGACACAAGCTTTACTCTTCTACCCCCTCGCTTATAAGCAATGACAATGCTACCGAGCTTGAGAGAACCGGGACAATAGTTAGCCAAAAAGCCTCCTCTCATGCAGAAAGGAAGCTTCACTTATTTATTTTATTCCCATAGGGCTGGTTGGTAGCTATTTAATTCGCTGCGCCAGTAACTCTTGGGCTTTATGGGCGCACTCGGCATTCTGCTTTTTAACATTTTGTAAAAACTGAGCCAGTTCCTGATCGCCAGATCGCTCGGCATCCTGGATATACTCATCGTAAGTAGCGGCACCATTGAGCATGTGATATAACACGCTAACCAGGTTATAGTTGGTGTTTTGTACTCCTGTCGCTTGTTCGCTTTGAGTTGGCATTTTAATGCTCCTTAATTTTCTATAATCGTTTAATTTCACGGATTGAGGCTTTGGCTGATTCAGGCAAGCCATTTAACTTAATTAGGCTATACCACCGAAGCCTTCACTAGGGTAAAACTCCTTGGCGAGTATATTCGTCACTCCTAAGATAGATAAACGAGCAACCCTATTTTTATGCCATCAGGCAGACGTAACGCCGGGATCAAATGCATTAAGGTTATGGTTGCCCTAGTCAGGGATTGGATATTAGAACTTGGCTTAGTAGCAATTACTTATTTAGCTATCGATTGATGACATTTTCTCTAGATTTGGGCATGATCTAATTTTTGCAATATCCCTAATCTAAGCCTTACTCCTCTAAGGCTTACATCCTGAAGTTCAAGGGGTTAGAGTACTTTCCCCCTTTGGTTGACGTTCAATAAGAAGAATAATTATGACAACCCAGAATCAATGGCACGAACTAGCTCAACAACTGCGCGTAGATAGTATTCGCTCTACGACGGCGGCGGGTTCTGGTCATCCCACCTCCTCCATGTCGGCGGCGGATTTAATGGCGGTGTTTATGTCCAAGTATTTCCGCTATGACTTTGACCATCCCGATAACCCCAATAACGATCGCTTTATTCTCTCCAAAGGACATGCTTGTCCCTTACTCTATGCGATGCATAAAGCGGCGGGGGTAATGTCAGACGAACAGATGATGTCCCTGCGTCAGTTTGGCAGTCCGGTTCAAGGTCATCCAGTTCCCGTCCTCCCTGGAATTGAGGTGGCTACGGGTTCTCTGGGACAAGGCTTATCCGTTGGTGTCGGTATGGCTTTGGCTGGAAAATACCTGGATCAACTTCCCTATCGGGTTTGGGTACTTCAAGGCGATAGTGAAACGGCTGAGGGGTCAGTTTGGGAAGCCTTTGATCACGCTTCCTACTATAATCTGGATAATCTGATTCTAATTATTGATGTGAATCGCTTAGGTCAACGGGGTCAAACCGAACTGGGCTGGAATACCCAAGCTTATGCAACCCGGGCGAGGGCATTTGGTTGGCACGCGATTGAAATCGATGGTCATGATTTTAAGGAGATTGAGCAAGCCTACGGTGAAGCCCTGTCCATCCATAACCAACCTGTAGTCATTATTGCCCGCACCGTGAAAGGAAAAGGTGCCTCTGTGGTAGAAAATCAGAGTGGTTGGCATGGTAAGAATTTGGACGAGGAGAAGGCAAACGCGGCAATTGAGGAATTAGGCGGTCAACGCAATATTCAGATTTCCGTGCCTAAACCAGAGGAAGAGGGAGAACCTGCCATCATTGGCGAGACACAACCCTTGGAACTCCCCACCTACGATGAAGGCGAGAACGTTGCTACCCGTACCGCCTACGGTAAAGCATTAGCCGCCATCGGTGCATCGCGATCCGATGTGGTTGCACTTGACGGGGAGGTAAGTAACTCCACCCGCGCCAAATTCTTCGCCAAAACCCATAGCGATCGCTTCTTTGAAATGTTCATCGCTGAACAGCAGATGCTGGGAGCAGCGATGGGATTACAAGCACGGCATTATAAGCCGTTTGTCTCTAGCTTTGGTGCATTCCTGAGTCGCGCTTATGACTTCGTGCGAATGGCAGCTATTTCTCGCGCCAATATCAAGTTATCGGGGTCTCACGCCGGAATTTCCATTGGTCAAGATGGACCGTCGCAAATGGCATTAGAAGACTTGGCTTCTATGCGGGCAGTTTGGAGTAGTACGGTTCTGTATCCCTGTGATGGCAACCAAACCGCTAAACTGGTGAGTCAAATGGTTGACCGGGATGGGATCGTTTACCTACGGACAACGCGAATGAAAACCCCGGTTATTTATGACAAAGAGGAAGAATTTCCCATTGGCGGAAGTAAAGTCATTCGGGGTAGCGATCGCGATCAAGTGACGGTGATTGGTGCCGGGGTAACCTTGCACGAAGCGTTGAAGGCGTATGATCGGCTCAAACAAGAGGGTATCACTGCCCGGATTATTGATGCCTATTCGGTTAAACCCATTGATACAGAAACCCTGCATCAAGCCGCACAAGACACCGACGGTAACTTAATTGTCGTTGAAGATCATTGGTTAGAAGGGGGCTTAGGTGCTGCCGTACAGGACGCCTTTGCTGGTGTTGATACCTCACCCACCTATCAAGGTCCTCAACTCCAGTTAATTAAGTTAGCGGTACAAAATATGCCCGGTTCCGGCAAACCTCAAGAACTGATGCACGAGGCAAAAATTGACGCCGATGCCATCGTTGAAGCCGCGCGATCGTTGGTTAAACAACCCGTTGGCGCATAAGTCACATCTATTACATCCAGAAATTGTAGGGGCGCAAAGCTTTGCGCCCATAAAATCGACAAATCGTAAGGATTCAGGTGGCGTGGAAATCCGATGAGTTATGAGAATACAAAGGAGAGCGATGCTTGTCCAGATAGCGCTCCCACCCCCTACCCATTTACTTTTAGAGCGACTCACTACTTTTTATGGCGTTTTAGTTGCCATATTCATTTTTTTCTTTCGCCATTTTGCCACAGTTTGTTTAACCGCTTCTATTTCCTCAAAATCCACCTGCATCACAGCCGTCTCAAATTCCACACCCAACGCGGTGCTAACTTCCAAGATTTCTACAAAACTGGCGCATTGATAATCAGTGTCTTCATACTGCTTAACTCGTTGCTGATCAATTCCCAAAAAATCAGCTAGTTCTTCTTGGCTGATTTTGGCAGCTATCCTGGCTTTAATTAAAGCATTAGGCAACTTATTTAAACTCTCAACTTTTATTTGAATCGGCTGGCTTTTGTCGCAATTAATCAGTTTTTCATATTCAGTAATTTCGGCTTTTAAAGCCATGAGATGAGATTGTTTTACATCACGAGAAAGCTGCCAACCATCAGGATCTTTCTTCCTGAGTGCTTCATCTTGATCTAACGTCTTGATGGAATATTCAAATTTTCTAGCACATTCTTGGCTGTATTCATACTGCTTTTCATTTTTAATCATGGTTCCCACCTCAATAAATCTATGGCAATAATTCCTTTTGGATTGAACTGTCTATCTCGCTGAAAAAATTCTATAGAAACTAACCCGTAATCTCCTACAGGTTGATCGGAACGAAAAAGTTCACCTTTATACGTTAATTTCTGGGCGCTACGATCTAAATGATTTAGTAATCTAGGGGCATTTTTGCGGAGATAATCGTAATCCATATCTTCCGGCTCCCAACAGGCATCAAAATCACCCGGGTTTGGTTTACTGGTGACAAAACTACCATCAATATAAATAGTTCGACAACCTGCGGCTTTTAATTGGGTCATTGCCAGTTCCAAACCATCTATCATGTTCTGTCTCTTCAAGGTTGTACTAAATCTCTGCTGAAACTCCTCCCATTCGCAAAAATGAACTCCTGGTGGTAGATTGCCATTCTCATCGAATTCTGGAATCACTTCCTCACACCTGTGTCACCAATCGATTGTCTGGCTATTAAGGGTATCACAATTATTCTTTATGACGTTTTAGTTACCATATTCATATTTTTATTTCGCCATTTTTCTACACTTTGTTTAACCGCTTCTATTTCCGCAAAATCTACCTGCATCACAGCCGTCTCAAATTCCACACCCAACGCGGTGCTAACTTCCAGGATTTCTACAAAACTGGCACATTGATAATCGGTGTCCTCATATTGCTTAACTCGTTGCTGCTCAATTCCCAGCAAATCAGCCAGTTCTTCTTGGCTCATTTTGGCAGCTATTCTGGCTTTGATTAAAGCATCGGGCAGCTTATTCAAACTCTCAACTTTTATTTGAATCGGCTGGCTATTGTCACAATTAATCAGTCTTTCATATTCAGCAATTTCTTCTTTTAACTCGTTAACTTGACTTTGATAGGAGTCTCTATGAAGCTGCCAGCGTACTGGTTCAGCTTTCAATTTATCATTACTATCCAATTCGGCGACAGACTGTTCAAAGCGCCGCAACCAATCTAAGGATTGCTGATATTGTTGATCATTTTTTATCATTAGGGTGTCCACCTCTGTAACTCTATAGACAGAATTCCTTTGCGCGTATTCGTTCTTGTATCAAATTGAAAAAAATCTAAATAGGCTGTTCCTGCCTCATTCGCTGGGTAGTTGGCGGGGAAAATTTCACCTTTATACTTACTTTTTTGTTCAGCACGTCGCAAGGCAAAATTATATAAAGTAGGCGCAATGAATTTCAGGTAATCTATATCAACCCCATCATCGTCCCAACAGGCATCAAAATCACCAGGGTTGGGCTTACTGGTGACAAAACTACCATCAATATAAATAGTTCGACAACCTGCGGCTTTTAATTGGGTCATTGCCAGTTCCAGACCATCGATCATACGCTGTCTTCTCAAAGTCGTACCAAATCTCTGCTGAAACTCTTCCCATTCGCAAAAATGAACTCCTGGTGGTAGATTGCCATTCTCATCGAAGTCTGGAATCACTTCCTCACATCCACACCACAAATTGATTGTTTGGCTTTTAAGCGTACCACAACCTTATACCTCAGGTACACTCCTCAATGGGTATAACCTCAACAATCTTCTCATACCAAATCCGGGGAACGCTACCCCCGTTATAACCTAGTCCGCGCAGGCGGACTACCCTTCGGTAAGACTTCGTATAGTTGGTAAAAGTATAGTCAAATATAGACAGACTGAATCTCATTGCAGAAATT
>CAZNNK010000375.1:0-6780 GCA_964574085.1 uncultured Coleofasciculus sp. | reverse complement strand
ATCCAATACCAAGGGACGACCTAGGGGCGGGAACATTCGAGAATTAGAAGGAATTTGTTTGCGAATTAAGAATCAGTTGCAAAACAATCTGAATGTGAATTTACCCGTCGTGGTTTATTATCCTGTCAACCGCCAGTTTTGCGACAAGGTTCTCCAAGAACCGATGAAATACTACTGGTCGAACCAACTGGTGATTTATGATCAAGCCTTAACGGGTGTGTCAATTAACTTTAGCAGCTTCTTCGAGTGGTTTAAGGATCTTGAGGATCTTGAAAACGAATGGCGTCGAGATAATCCCGAACACCGCGATCGCCTCTTAGAAGCCATCCGCCAAGCGATATCCTCTCTGTTACCCGGTTTTGCGAACTTGCGGGTGCGACGCGCCCCCTTACGCATGACAGTGACGAAACAAGGTCGAGAATTAATCGTTAATCAACTATCAGAAGGAGAAAGAGGCTTACTCGCCCTCGCCGCCGATTTAGCCAAACGATTAGCGATCGCGAATCCGGGGTTAGGGAATCCCCTAGAAGGGAATGGCGTGGTTCTGATTGATGAGATTGAACTCCACCTGCATCCGAAATGGCAACATGAGATTGTGCCAGCACTGACTCGCACCTTCCCCAATTGTCAGTTTATTGTGGCGACTCATTCACCCCAGGTGATTGCCAATGTTAATCCGGAACAGGTTTACCTTCTCCAAGCTATCCCGGATAGTGAAGTAGGAGACACTCCAATGATTATCGCCAAACATCCAGAACCCTCAATGAGTCAAGATAGCAATGCTTTGCTCCAAGAACTGATGGAGGTTTCGGTTAGCTAGAGACAGCGAGAACTCTTAAGTTCAATGCAAAGCTGTAAAAGCTGGCAACTTGACAGCAAAAACTCAACTCCATAACTAAAATTTCTCTTGCGATAAGCAAGAAATGGGCTCTTGCATGTTCCCACTATAAAACCTTGTCCTCGAACGAAGTGAAGGAGCCGGAAGCGTAGTCGCAAGACTACGACAAAGGAAGCCTACACTGTACCCGTAGGGGAGCGTGTAGGAGGATGTCACGTTTTCCTGACATTTAAATCACCATTCGTAGGAGCACGATACTATCGTGCCCTCACCTAGTTTTCACCCTCCTTAGACTCGATCGCATGTTGACTGCGGTCTTCGAGCAGGTAATGATACACTAAAGCGGCAGCAGCACCACCAGCTAAGGGACCCAGCCAATAGAGCCAAATGTACTGGAGTCCCCCTCCCAACAAAGCTGGACCGAGATAACGAGCGGGGTTCATGGCGGCACCACTAATCGGTCCACCCGCTAGGATATCGAGAGTAACGGTTAACCCAATAAACAAACCGCCGACTTGGGGGGCACGTTTATCCATCGCTGTGCCAAAAACCACGAAGACGAGAAAGAAGGTGAGGATAAATTCCAGCACTAAGCCCATCATTGGAGTTTCTCCATTACCTAGTGCGGGTGTACCCATTTTAATGGCTCCCAGTGGCTCTAGGGGTATCGCTAACTTAATCAGACTGGCAGCAAAGATGGCTCCTAAACACTGAACAATAATATATCCCAACCCATCTTTGAGATTAATTTTGCCCGCCAACCAAGCGCCGAAGGTGACGGCTGGATTAAGATGACCCCCACTAATGGCGGCGGTAGCGCTAACCATGACAGCAATGGTCAAGCCGTGGGCTAGAGCAATGGCGACTAAATCGACATCTGTGTCACCTTTAATGATATAGTTTGTCGCGATCGCACCAACGCCAATAAAGATTAAGGCAAACGTGCCGATAAACTCAGCAATTAAAGCTTTTGAATTCATTATCTTTAGTATCTTAATCCTCTGTACAAACAGCCTTGCCACTCCCTGAGAAGGGCTTGGTAAAAAAAATAGACTGCAAATGTAAGGATTCGGTAAAGAAATTGCCGTTTTCTTTGATCTGACTACTTACCTAACCCTAAGAAACTATAGGCAGATACACCTGAAAACAACTGCCAACTCCTAACTCACTCCTCACCGTAATGTCTCCACCATGACGTTGGACAATAGCTTGGGCGATCGCTAAACCTAACCCAGAACCCTCCTGACGCTGAGTTCGAGCTTTATCGGCTCGCCACAGGCGATCAAAAATAAACGGCAAATGGTTTGGAGCGATACCAATCCCTGTATCCTCCACACTGACAACCACCCAGGTTTCATCTGTACTCATCGACAGGGTAACTGTACCTCCGGATGGAGTGTATTGCAGAGCGTTTTCGAGTAGATTACAAAAGACACGGAAAAGCTGAGAGGCATCCCCCTTGACAAAAATGTCCGTTTGTAGTCTACATTTCAGAGTAATGTCTTGGGCTTCAGCGTTGGGTTCGAGACGTTCCTCAACATCCTCCAAAAGTTCGTCCAGGGGAATCACCGTCCATTCGTGGGTTGGTGCGGCGGTTGTCGCATCGGTTCGGGCGAGTAACAGAAGATCCTCCACCAAACGACTCATCTGGCTAGTCGCCGACGCGATCGCATCTAATTTTTCCACATCCGCCGGATGAATCCGTTCTGGATGAGTCTGCATCACCTCCACTGACGCCTTAATCGCCGTCAGGGGGCTGCGTAACTCATGAGACGCATCGGCTGTAAACTGTTTAAGTTGCTCAAAACTCTGCTCAATAGGCTTCATCGACTGCCGAGTTAGCCACATACCGCCCACTCCAATCAGTCCTAAAGTGAGAATACCTGCCAAACCTGATCCCCAACGTAACTGGGTGAGGACAGCTTCCACAGACTCCGTGGATTCACTGGCGCGAACATAACCTTCGAGTTGTCGTTGTCCTTGGCGGTAACTGTACGCCGGAATCGTTAGGGTACGAATCTGCCCTTGTTCTCCTGTCTGGAACCCTTCTTGCAGGGGAAAAGTGGGCGAAAGGGTGCCAGAGATCGCTAATCGTTGCTGATCCGCACCAAACCACTCCACACCTTGATCCGGTTTACTTAGATTTTGCCAGGGAATGTCGAGATCACCATCTCCATCTAAAGGGCGATAAGCTGGTTGCTCAACGGCATCTTGATCCTGCTTAATCGCCACTAAACTATGAGCCGCCGCTTGGGCTAAATTGAGCAGACGGTTATCTAATTGCTGATAGAGACTATGGGCAAAAAATTCGTAGACTACGCCATTGGATATGACCCGAATTGCCACCATAACCATCAGGTAGGAACCCAATAGACGCCAGCGCAAGGCTTGAAACTGGGGGCTGACCGCATTTTGAGCTTTCGCTTTGCTTATAGGGAACCGGGTTTTGACCCTTCGCTGCGCTCGTAGGGAACCGGGTTTTGAGTGTGTAGGGGCGGGTTTAGGGATTTTCTTTTGGCTATTGAGGGTAACGTTTGTGCGAAACCCGCCCTGACTGAGTTTTGAATTTTGACCTTTCGCTTTGCTTATATGGAACCTGATTTTGATCCCAAATTTTGGTAAAAATTTATACATTTTTTTGATCGAACCATACGTCTTTCCCTTGGCTAATTTTGCTTCAGCCGATACCCGATACCATAAACCGTTTGAATCAAATCCGGTGGAGCGCCGACTGCTCTCAGTTTCTTGCGTAAGTCTTTAATATGAACCTTAACCGCGTCTTCTCCGGGTGGATCATCCCATGACCAAAGCTGTTCTAAAATAGTGCTACGACTCTGCACACGACCATGACTTCGTAACAGTAATTCCAGTAAACTGTATTCCTTGGGCGTTAAATGTAGGGGGTGTTCAGCATAAGTGACTTGACAGGTATTCGGATCGAAGCTGAGACGTTCCCACTCCAGCACGGGGGGTAGGCTAGAATTGCCTCGACGCAGTAATGCCCGAATGCGAGCAGTTAATTCGGGTAAGTCAAAGGGTTTCACCACATAATCATCCGCACCCGCATCTAATCCGATCACCTTATCATTGCTGGTGTCTTTAGCCGTCAACATGAGTACAGGGGTCATTTTACCGGAACGTCGCAAGCGTTGACAAAAGCTAATTCCATCCAGTTTGGGTAGCATCACATCGAGCAGGATGAGTTTATAGTTGAATGCTTCGACAAAATCCCACCCCGCTTCACCATCGGTAGCCATATCAACAATATAATGTTGGTCTTGCAGAGTTTCTGCCAGCGCTTTAGCAATGCGCTGATCATCCTCAACCAGCAGAATCCTCATGATTGTTCACAGCTATTCACGAGTAGATAGTTTCTATATTAGCTTTTTCATTTAGTGAACTATAAATCATCGCACAACCTGTTCCCTCAAACTTAATATCTTTAATCCCATAGCCGATTAGATTAAGTTTTATCGTTGGTTCAATCGTATCACAACGACACCCATAGGAGAATGGTATGACGGACAGCAGGATGAGTGGGTTATCTTGTTGCAAGAGGAAGCAATTCTTGCCTATGATGATGGTTTGAGAATTGAACTCAAAGCCGGGGATTATGTTCTAATTAATGCTCATCAAAAGTACCGAGTCGAATGGACAAGTTCTTACCCACCCTGCATCTGGCTTGCAGTCCATGGTAATCTATAGGGGGGCATGGCTTCCGGATAATTGTAGTTTTGTCCAAAGGTTATGGGTGAGATGCCAATGATTAAGGGCGGGTTTTGTAGAACATTTATCGGCGTCGATTCAAAGGAAATCCCTAAACCCGCCCCTACATGAGGATTAATGCTGGGAATTTAAACGCTAAAAAATGCCTGATACTATGCTACAGACTCCAATAAATTTATTTTGCTTTTTAATAGAGATTGAATTAAAAATGCTCATATATCCATGAATTACATTCTGGAGACATCAACCCCACCGACAAATAAAATCGTAGGGTGGGTTAGGCGGTATTTAATCCAGACAATAACGATTTCAGTAGATATCCGCCGTAACCCACCACTCACTTAACCCCATACCATGATCAATAAACCCATAGTTAAACCCTATTTTCATATTGAAATTCTCGATTCCACCGTATTTTTAATCTCAGAACACGAATCCTTCGCCCTCAGCGGACAGCTTTACAGCCAATTAGTCCCCTTACTCACCGGACAACCCGTTGACGATATTATTGAACAACTCCAAAACACCGCCTCAGCAGCGGACATTTACTATGCCCTCCTGTTAATGGAACAAAAGGGGTATATTGTCGAAGCCCAGGATCACATCTCATCGGAAATCGCCGCTTTTCTGGCAACCTTACCCGTTAATCCAATCTCAGCATGGCATCGCTTACAAACCATAACCGTATCGGTGCAATCCTTGGCAACCTGTTCTGTTCCAGACATCAAAACCCACCTGGAATCCCTCTCCCTAAACCTGGGGAAAGACGGTGATTTAACCCTGGTTGTCACCGATGACTATTTGCGCCCCGAACTTGCTGATATTAACCGCAACGCTTGGCAAAACCAACAGCCTTGGCTATTAATCAAACCCATCGGGACAACGATCTGGCTAGGACCCCTATTTCTACCTGGAAAAACTGGATGTTGGCACTGTTTAGCGCAACGGTTACGCACCAATCGCCCAGTGGAAACTTATATCCAAAACCAAAACCCCAAGGCATCAATTTTTCCCATCGCCAAAGCCGCCCTCCCCTCCACCTGGCAAACTGGATTAAATCTGGCGGCGACGGAACTAATTAAATGGATTGTCCAAGGCGAAAATCCCCAAGTGACTGGACAGATTATTACCGTCGATACCCTATCCCTAAACACCGAAACCCATACCTTAGTTCAGCGTCCTCAATGTCCCTGCTGTGGCAATCCGCAACAGTTTAACCAAACCCCATCTCCTATCTATCTCCACAACCAGACGAAAACATTTACCCATGATGGCGGACACCGTTCTGTCTCACCAGAAGCCACGCTAAAAAAATACCAACATCATGTGAGTCCGATTACGGGGGTGGTGCATACATTACACCCGAAAAAACTGACAGAAAATGGGGTGATTCACAGTTATTATGCGGGACACAACTTTGCCATGATGTTTGATCCTCTCTACTTTTTGCGGCAAACCGTGCGCGGTAAAAGTGGCGGGAAAGGGAAAACTGATAGTCAGGCAAAAGCGAGTGCGTTGTGTGAAGCGATTGAACGCTATTGTGGCATATTTCAAGGAGATGAGATTCGCCAAAGGGGATGTTATCAGGAGTTAGGCGATCGGGCGATTCATCCGAATGACTGTATGCTTTATAGTGAAGCGCAGTATGAGAATCGTCAGCAGATCAATGAAAAATCGACGCCGAGTCAACAGGTTCCTGAACCCTTTGATCCGCAACAGGAATTAGACTGGACGCCTGTTTGGTCATTAACCCATCAACGGTTTAAATATATTCCCACGGCTTATGGTTATTACGGTTATCCTAGAGCAAAAAATCCCTATTGTTGGGCAAATTCTAATGGCGCGGCGGCGGGAAATACGGTAGAAGAGGCAATTTTGCAAGGGTTTATGGAGTTAGTGGAACGGGATGGGGTGGCGTTGTGGTGGTATAATCGGGTGCAGCGTCCAGGGGTCGATTTAGCGAGTTTTGATGACTCGTATTTAAAGGAGGTGGTTGAGTATTATCGCTCAATTGATCGGGAGATGTGGGTGATTGATCTGACGACGGATTTGAATGTGCCGACGTTTACGGCGATTTCTCGACGAGTTGATCGTGAGATTGAAGATATTGTCTTCGGTTTCGGCGCTCATTTTGACCCGAAAATTGCTTTATTACGCGCGATAACGGAGATGAATCAGGTGCTTCCGGCTGTGTTATCGGTGGCGGACGATGGAAC
>CAZNNK010000374.1:0-6791 GCA_964574085.1 uncultured Coleofasciculus sp. | reverse complement strand
TTTCATGTTTATATATTACCAAACATGACTAGATCTGACTATATTGTTATTGAAAGTTTACAATACATCAATCAAGTGAACAATTCCCTATCGCTTAAATTCAAACCAACAAAGCATTGAAAAGATAGCCAACGCTAATAATTCCAATCGTCATCAACGCAATAAAAACAGCCAATAACTCAGGCTGTAATACCTTCCGAAGAATCACCATTTCCGGCAACGATAACGCCGTAACCGCCATCGTAAACGATAGAACCGTCCCCAAAGGCAACCCTTTATTCACCAACGCCTCAGTAATCGGTAAAACCCCAGCAATATTAGCATAAAGCGGCACCCCCATCACCACCGCGATCGGCACCGCTAACGGATTTCCCGCCCCCGCCCATTGGGTAATAATATCAGCAGGAACATACCCGTGAATTCCCGCCCCAATTGCAATTCCACCCACCACATAAAGCCAAACCGATTTAACAATTTCACTCGCCGAATAATAACCCTGTTCCCATCGTTCTTTCCAAGTCAGTTCCATATCATCGCCCTGATCCTGATCAGACTCTGACCCTTGGCGAGACTTCTGCAACGCCCAGACAAACGGTTCCACCCACTTTTCCAGGTGTAGCACCCCAATAATATAACCCGCCGCGATCGCTAATCCCACCCCAAAGGCAATATAGATCACCGTTGCCTTTAGTCCAAACAATCCCCATAATAAAATAACCGCGACTTCATTCACCATCGGCGCTGCAATCAGATAGGAAAACGTCACCCCCAACGGTACACCCGCCTCTAAAAAGCCAATAAATAACGGCACAGCGGAACAGGAACAAAACGGCGTGATAATGCCAATCGTTGCGCCTAAACCATTGCCACAAATCGTCCGCTTGCCACTAATCCAGTAGCGAATCTTTTGCGGATCAAGGAACGTTTGCACCGTTCCCACTATAAAACTAATCACGATTAATAGAGTCAGCACTTTAGGGACATCGTAGAAAAAGAAGTGCAGCGCTGACCCCAGAGACGAATGCAACGATAAACCCAAAAGTTTAGTTACAATTTTGCTAGCTAACCAATCAAAGGGATAAAATACATCAACCATAATACCCAATTTAAATGAACAACAGCTTAGGTGTTAGATGGCAATACGCAAAAGAAAACAGTATGGCGATTGTCTCGCTTCGCGAGTATGACAAATGACAAATGACAAATGACAAATAACTTAAGGCTGCAACAACGGTTTAATTTGTTCTGGAGAAATCACCTTTCCCTTACTCACCACTTTGCCATTGACAACCAAAACTGGAGTAGACATAACCCGCCGTTTAGCAATCTCCACAGGGTCAGTAATTGGCACAACTTCAGCCGCAATATCCAAAGACGCGATCGCACGTCGGGCATTTTCCTCTAATTGATGGCATTTTTTACAACCCGTTCCCAGAATTTCTACTGTCAGCGTATCCATACTTAAAACCTCATAAGAATTGGCATCGTGATCAAATAGTCCCGCCTTGTCTTCACCGTTAGAATCAACATCCTTAAAGACAACACACTGGCGTTCTTCACCCAACCGTTGAGCATTTTCTTGACACTGATTGAGCAAAGGTAATAATTCTGCTCGTAGCTGTTGCAATTGCTGGATATTATCTTCAATTTGCTGAACTTTTTTCAGCAATCGCTGATAAACTTCACCACAAGACAAAGACTGTCCATCTTGCAATACCAGTAATTCTTTAATTTCATCCAGGCTTAAACCAAACGCCTTCGCCCGACTAATAAAGGACAACCGTTCAATATCCTGGTCATCAAACAAGCGATATCCAGCCTCTGTACGTTTCGGACTCGGAATCAATCCAATCCGTTCATAAAAGTAAAGGGTTTGGGGATTAAGTCCCAACTTACGCGCCACTTCACCAACTTGAAGCATATTGCCCCAGCTCATTCAGAATCCAGTGCCTTAATCATAAAGCTTATACCTAGGTATAAGGTCAACCCCTAGCCGGAGAATAGTGCCACAAAAAGCACCTCCCCGTGTTGGGAAGGGTTCATAGCCAATCCGGGTTAACTACTCTCTTGATAATCCTGACTTTTCACGGACTCTGGAAAACCTCTCTCCAAACCTCTCTCCTTGCAGGAGAGAGGCTTTGAATTCTCCCCCTTCCGCGCAAAAAAAGCGCAGTAAGCTGTTCGGCATTTAAACCTTAATGTCAATAATGGCTCTCATCCTTGTAGTGCGTTAAGCGAAGCCATGCCGCAGGCTTTGCATCTTGCTCGCTACTAATACCTTAACTCAATGTATCAATTAACTTAACAACTCGCTGCTTAATCTCATCTCGTACTCGCCGAAACGTCTCTATCGGTTCACCCGCCGGATCATCCAATTGCCAATCCTGAAACACCTCCCGCAATATCCAAGGTTCAGGCAAATTTACCCCACACCCACACAAAGAAATCACTGCATTATAATCATCAGGATTAAAATCACTTAACGGCTTAGACGTTTGGTCACTAATATCAATCCCAATTTCCGACATCACCTCAACCGCCGTAGGATTCACCTCAGACGCCTCCAACCCCGAACTCGTCACCGCAACTTTCCCCTCTCCTAACGTGCGAGCAAATCCTTCTGCCATTTGGGAACGACAGGAGTTTTTTTTGCAGACAAACATAACTTGTTTCATGGTAATCCTGACTACTAATTTTCGTTGGTTTACTACAATCTAATCCCTGAGGCATTAGCCGACACTAAGTTCAAAAAAATTACCGCTATTCCTGTCTATCCCTTAATATTCAGAAATAACAATAAAGCTTTGACCTGTCTTTCCACTTCATCGCGAACTTGGCGAAATACCTCTATCGGTTCATCATGGGGATCATCTAATCGCCACTCGTAGAAAGTTTCCTTTATCAACCACTCCTCCGGTAAATCTTTACCACAGTCACACATCGATATCACAGCCGGAAAGTCTTCAGCATTGAAATCACTCAACAGTTTAGACTGGTGCTGACTGATATCAATACCCACCTCAGCCATAACCTGAACCGCCAGTGGATGAACCTGACTCGCTTCCAGTCCAGCACTGGCGAAGAAAAATTTCCGATTCTCATCTAAAAAGCGAGCAAACCCTTCTGCCATTTGGGAACGGCAAGAGTTTTTTTGACAGACAAAAATCACTCTTTTCATGGGTCAATAACAGCATCAAGGATGGTGAGTTTAAGGAAAAGGGGAGTCTGTTATTAGCTCGGATCATTTGTTATGGGGATAAAGAATGACATGGAGAATGATTAGTAAGGGCTAACACAACGCGGATCACGCAACGTTGCCTTCTCCGGTTCTCGTGGAAACCACATCGCCGTTCGCTTACAAAACTCCACCAACATCAACATTACAGGCACTTCAATTAACACCCCGACAACCGTCGCCAACGCCGCCCCCGAATTCAAACCAAACAGCATCACCGCCGTCGCAATCGCCACTTCAAAATGATTACTCGCCCCAATTAACGCCGCCGGAGCCGCATCTTCATACGCCAGATTCAATTTCAACGCCGCCACATAAGCGATAAAGAAAATGAAATTCGTCTGGATAAACAACGGCACAGCAATCAGCACAATATGCAGCGGGTTATTAATAATTAACTCCCCCTTAAACGCAAACAACAAAACCAACGTAATTAACAGCGCCGCAATCGAAATCGGACTCAGATACTTGATAAATCTCCGTTCAAACCACTCTTTCCCCTTATGTTTAAAAATCCAATACCGACTATACATCCCCGCCGCCAACGGCAACCCCACATAAATCAACACCGATAACACAATCGTTTGCCACGGTACTGTTAAATTATTCGCCGCTAATAACCATCGTCCTAAGGGAGCATACAGAAACAACATCGCCAACGAATTCACCGCCACCATGACCAAAGTATGTCCTTGATTACTGTAAGACAGATACCCCCACATCAAAACCATCGCCGTACAAGGGGCAATTCCTAATAAAATTGCGCCAGCGATGTAAGAATTTGCTAAAGTAACTTCCGCCCCGCGAATCATCTCCGTTTCCGATAGCAAAGGTTGAAACAGCCAACCCAGAAAAAACTGGGCAAAAACCACCATGGTGAACGGTTTAATTAACCAATTCACCACCAGCGTTAAAATCACGGGTTTCGGCGCACGCACTGCCCGTTTTGCTTGGGTGAAATCAATTTTCACCATAATCGGATACATCATGAAAAACAGGCAGATGGCGATAGGAATAGATACCTGATAAATACTCATGGCATCCAGTGTCACCGCTACACGGGGAAATAATTTGCCTAGGGCAATACCCGCGAGAATGCACAATATCACCCAAACGGTGAGATATTTTTCAAAGAAACTAAGTTGACCCCCAACTTGGGGTGGTGATATTTTGGCGTGAGATGAATGGGTACTCATAGGAATAAATTAAACGGCAATCACTAATGGTTAAAACTTTTTCTGTTTGCGTAACAACTCACCAATGGTGAGATTGAATTCAGCTTTGCCATCAAAGACAGTGCCTACCTTGTTTTGAAAGAAATGCACGTTAGCCAGGTGATACCCCTCTTCCGGTAACGGCACATAGCCAACCGAACTAACGATTTCTGGGGCATTCTCCAGATAAAACGCCACAAATTCTCCTAACGCTGGGTTTTTCTGGGCAGCCGCTGCGTTAACGTAGATAAACAACGGTCGGGCTAAGGGTTGATAGTCAGCCGCCTCAACGGTTTGACGTGACGGGAATACAGCCCCCTTGCCACTATCGACCGCGATCGCTTTTAATTTATCTGGAATCGCTTCGTAATAAGCTAAACCAAAATAGCCCAATGCATTGGGGTCTTGATTCACCCCCTGTGCCAGGATTTCATCATCCTCACTGGCGGTATAATCGCTACGACTCGACCCCGCTTCACCGACGATGGCTTCGGTAAAGTAATCAAAGGTGCCAGAATCTGTCCCCGGACCATATAGATTTAACGGTTTCTGGGGAAAAGACTCCCGGACTTGATTCCATTGGGTGATTTGGCGTTGGGCTTCGGGTGCCCAGATTTTTTGCAATTCTGCCACCGTGAGACGGTCTACCCAATCATTTTCGGGATTGACGACAACGGTAATCGCATCAAAGGCAACGGGGAGTTCAATGTAAGCTACCCCTGCTTGTTTACAGGCTGCCATCTCATCAGTTTGAATCGGGCGAGAGGCATCATTAATATCGGTTTCGCCAGCACAGAACTTTTCAAACCCACCCCCTGTACCAGAAAAGCCCACGGTGACGTTGACGGGTTCTTTTGTTGTAGCTTTGAATGCCTCCGCAACAGTCTTCGTAATCGGATACACCGTACTCGAACCATCAATATCAATCGGTTGGGGCGACTGCGACTGGACTTGGGAACAGGCACCCAGGAATGCCGTAACCATTCCAATTAGCGCCAATTTTGTCTGTGGCAGGATTTTGGGTTTGGGGATAACCTTCATTGAACTCGACCCCCTTCTAGAACTATGGGATTACTTTTATCATTTCAAAAAAATTTGATTTGTCAAGCCCTTATATCCCAGATTGAGGCGATGTCATGCAGGAGGCAGGAGCTAGGATGCAGGAGACAGAGGGCAGAAGGCTGATTATAGCAATACTCCAAAAAAAGTTGATACCAAACAATTGTAGAGACGCGCCATGGCGCGTCTCTACACCCCTACGCCCTTGAACCCCAGGTATTAATCCGCACAGGGACGAGCGGGTAAAATTGGGCTAAAGCGGCGGTAGTCTGCCAAATATTGTTCTAACAGCACAAATTGAGGCAAATTCAGGCTGTAATAAACCCAACGCCCTTGCTGACGGGGGCGAACCAAGTTGGCTTCTTTGAGAGTTTTCAAGTGAAACGATAACTTCGACTGACTCACCTCCAGCACGTCACAGAGTTCACACACACACAGTTCCTGTTCTCGCAACAGTTCAACTAGCTTGATCCGAATTGGGTCAGATAAAGCATGAAAGCTGGAGGTAATCAGGCTCAGATTGGTCGGGGAGGCGGTGCTTTGCATCAACTTTTCTTGAAACGTCTCCTTAATTGTAGCGGAGGTGCAAGGTAGAGACGTATCAGGGCGCGTCTTTAATGTGATAATTCGCCTTCTTTTACTCCCCTTTCAAGCTATTCATCAGACTTAAGCAGTTGACCCAAATACAGTTCAACGAACATTTCAGCAGCAGCCGGATTGAGTTTCTTTAAGGCAGTGACAATATCTGCGATCGTATCGCCTGTGGGATCGATTTGTTCATGATACCAGCGTCCTACATTAGAACGCCGCGTTTCCATCGCCACAGCTAATCGATTTTGAGTGATCTCGTAGGTTTCTAGAACCTGTTTCAGTGCTTTTCCGGCTTTTCCCATGCCCCTTATGGTGTCAGAGGCAAATAATTTCGTAAATGTCTCATTTTTGTAGACATTTTGTTAGGCTGAAAAGATTCACACCTTGTATCGTCTCCGGTTTGCTGAAGTCACCGCCTGGACTCCTTTACAACCAACAGGTAATCCTGGAGAATTTGTCAGTATGTTGATTCGCCAGATTTCTCGCGATTAAATCTAATCATTGTAGGGTGGGTTAGGCGGTACTCAATTTCAGAACATAGCCATTTAATGAGATATCCGCCGTAACCCACCAATCCTTCGGATAAGATACCCGCTTAACCCTCTGAATTGAAAACACGCACAAAGGACGCGATCGCACGTTTACCCGAAGCCGTATACTTACCCTGAGTCGATCTCGGCGTTTCTCCAGGA
>CAZNNK010000373.1:0-6796 GCA_964574085.1 uncultured Coleofasciculus sp. | reverse complement strand
TCCCTGTTCCCTGTTCCCTGTTCCCTGTTCCCTGTTCCCTGTTCCCTGTTCCCTATTCCCTATTCCCTATTCCCTATTCCCTGTTCCCTTTAGAAACACGCCTTTAGATTAATATCGCCCAGTTGCGGAAATCCATTCGATAGCCAACCCGCCGTCGGGGCGGTAATCCTCACCCATTCACGTCCAGCGTCATCTAATCTAAATTGGGGTGGATCAGAAAGAGTGACGCGATCGCCAAAGAAGACGCCACCCACTCTCGCCGAATTCGTGGTGGGACTTTCCCGAATCGCTAACCCTTCATCGTCTTCATAAATCACTCGGCGACAACGGTTGGGTGGTGTGGGTGAGGGCGTAGTCGCAGAATTCCCCGCACAAGGCTTAAGATCTTTCGCCTGGACAAATCCACTAATCGGAGAACGAATCGCGATCCAACCCTCCCTACCACTCGCTTCAGCCAGGATGACTTGTTCATCGGCTTGTAAGGCGCGAATCGGATTAGCCGTTGACCGTTCCGCGTAGATAAAAATTGACCGCGCCGCCGCCCGACATTGCCCACTCAAGCCCTGGGTGAGGAGAAAAGAACCCGTCGGGTTATACCCATTCTCCACATTGTCTTGAGTATGAACAAAAGCAGTCACCAACGGCGTCTGTCTGGCGTCAACAGCGACACTTGCCGTTGCCATTAAACCTTCTGCTACAGTCAACCCTAACACCAAGAGTGCCGCTGGCTTACTCCACTGGCTAATTGTCCTCATCCTGATCACTCCTCAATCTGATGATTAATCTCATGTCCACTTAAATACTGGTTATCACAGACCATTCCCATCCATGGCAATGGCTTGACTATCTTGACAAGGATATATCGTAACATCGAGATTATATTAAGTAAGTTAGCTAAATTTAAATCTTGATTGCAATAATTCAGCCAAGACTTCAGTTCAACAAAAGAGAGTGGTACGGTGAGAAAATCGGTCTGAATTAAGGCAAACCCCTTTCACCAAAAATACGCATGTACCACAAAAATACAAATAAAGATATCTGGACGGCATTAATTACCGCCGCATTGGGCGCGGGAATCGTCACCTCGTTTGCCGTGAGTCAGGGTCAACACCCTCTATTAGCGTTGACAATTACAGGTATAGCCGCGCTGTCGGCGGTTCTGATCGAGCGATCGGGATTAATATAGGGTCTGCTGAATAAGTCTTGTGGTGGGGTTAGAAAGCAGGGGAAGCAGAGGAAGCAGAGGAAGCAGAGGAAGCAGGGGAAGCAGGGGGAGCTATTATGTAGAGACGTAGCATGCTACGTCTGGGAGCAGGGGGAGAAACTGGGAAGAGAGTTCCTAATCAACGAATGACAAATGACAAATGATGCTCCCTACCGTTAACTGGAATTCTTCCCACCTACTTACTATCTTTCCAGATAGCTTGATAAACTAGCCATAAAAGTTATCTAGGAAACCTATGGAAACCCTTACCTATAGCCATCTGGTCTGGGCGTCGGAACACCAAGGCGAGGTGGTTCGAGAACGTGTCAATGGGGATGAGTGGCGATCGCCAAAGCCTTCCCCTGTACCATTTCACTGGCTATTATTCGCCATCCTCCTCAGCAGCTTAGGATTCACAAACAAAGCGATCGCCCAAACCCTACAGCCAGGAAGTCGTGGATCTCAAGTCACTGAGATTCAACAGCGTTTGCGGGACTTAGGCTATTTTAATCGGCAACCCACGGGTTATTTCGGTCCTATCACCACAAATGCTGTCCGGCAATTCCAGCGCAGCTATGGGCTGGTTGCCGATGGAATCGTCGGTCAACGCACTCAATCTGCCTTATTTGATAACTTTACCAGTATTTCTCCCTTCGATTCTTCCCTAGCAACAACTCTACCTCCCGCCAGTGCAACGATTGGCATCTTGCCAACTCCTCCTACTATCGGAAACGTCTTACCGCCTCCCAGAGGACAACTGACACCGCCGCCTCCGATTGAGACGCAACCGTCTAGGTTGAGAGAATTGCGTCCTGGCGATCGCGGTCAAGATGTAGTTGAACTTCAGCTAAAGTTAAGACAGGCAGGTTTTGACCCCGGTCGAGTCGATGGCATTTATGGTTTCCAAACTCAAAACGCCGTTGAGCAGTTTCAGGAGGCGAATAACCTATTTCCTGATGGTGTGGCAAGTCAAGACACGCTTCAAGCGTTGGGGTTAATTCCGACACTTGAGCAAAATCGTTATGTGGTTGTTATCCCCATTTACAACGGTGATACACTCTCCCGAGTGCAACGATATGTGTCGAGGGCATTTACTGCCGACTCCGGGCGTGGCAAATTTGTCAATGCTGGCTCGTATGCGGATCGGAACGATGCCGAAAGTCTGTCTCATCGGCTGCGATCGCAGGGTCTGGATGCACGGGTAGCGTATTTCCGCTAAAAGTCCCACCAGATATATCGTTGAGGCATCCATCAATCTTTCATTCTGGGCAAAGGGAAAGACGTGCAAAGCATTGTCTACATGTTATTAGCTAACACCAGCTAACCCTCTGAACATCAGTCGGCTGACAGATTTAAGTTTCTGCCAAGACTCTTTAAATTGAATCAACAGCCATTTAATTTGAGTATAAGCTAAAATTAGTATCAGTGGGGTTGTCTCTACTATGAACTCATCATCAGTTCCACGCTCAATGAAAGACCAACAGGATAACCAGTTTACACCGGAACCCGAGGTTATGCCGATGCCTCTAGCTAGTGAAGACAACGGTCTTTCGGTTCGCCAAAAAGTTAAAATCCTTAACTTATATATTGATAATTTTTCTAAAGATGAGTTTTTAAAGAAATTAAAGCAGGGTATTGTATTTACCCCTAATGTCGATCACCTCATGCAATTACAAAGCAATCGGCAGCTTTTGCAGGCTTATAAAATGGCTGATTATGTAATATGTGATAGTCAAATTTTAGTTTACGCTTCTAAGTTTTTGGGAACTCCCTTCAAAGAGAAACTAGCGGGATCAGACATCTTTCCCGCGTTTTGCCACTATCACAAAGATAATCCTGATATTCGCATCTTTTTATTGGGAGCCGCTCCTGGCGTAGCTAAGAAGGCTCAAGAGAGAATCAACGCTAGAATCGGTCGGGAAATTGTCGTAGGCGAATATTCACCCCCTTTAGGATTTGAAAACGATACCCAAGAATGCCACAAAATTTTGCAACTGATTAATGACTCAGGCGCTACAGTGTTGGGGGTAGGACTCGGCGCACCGAAACAAGAATTGTTTATCAGTAAATACAAGAACAAATGTAATCCCAATATTAAAATAATTATGGGAATCGGTGCAACGATCGATTTTGAAGCGGGCAACGTCAAAAGAGCGCCGAAGTTTCTCAGTGACATTGGTTTAGAATGGTTTTATCGTTTTATGCTGGAACCGAGACGATTGTGGAAACGATATTTTGTTGATGATGTCGGTTTCTTATGGCTGATTGTGAAACAAAAGTTAAAGCTTTATAAGCCTCCTTTTTAGAATAGAAAATCACCACTTAAAAAAATAATTATGACCTAGTAAAGGTTTAATTGATCCTAAACACCTGGATATGAAAGTGGTTCACTGAGTCAACGATTGTCAACAGGCATGGGTCTCTTCTTCCTGTTCCCTCTTGGAAGTAAACTTTATCAAACCTTTATTGATGGTCATCTGGGGTTTCATTTAAAATGGATTGAGAAGACTAGCCCATTCGGGAAAAGTCTTGTATGAGACACCGTAAGCATAGAGACAGTTGGCTCAATGGTCTGGCATAATAGACATGCCAGGAACTGTTGCAAAAGAAAGGTTTGGGTGCGGTACAGTCAACGTGACAGAGGTCAACATGGAAATAGAACGGGATTCTCCACTTTCATCAAACGGCAAAGGCGATAGACATGAGCCGCCATTGTCTGCGGATTTGACTGATGAGGTGACAGCGACTCCTCAACGTGGATTGAATTTGCGTCCCTTGTTGCGAACCGCGAAGCGCAAAGCTTGGCTGATTGCGGGCTTGACCACCCTAACAACTGCAGCCGCTTGGTATGTGAGTTCCAAGGAACCCCCAATTTATGCCGGGGGATTTCGTCTATTAGTGGAACCCGTAACCACTGAAGAACGGGCAAGTGACCCTAGCGCCCTGGCTCGCACCAGTGGGGTGCCGAATGAGCAAATGTTTCGCTTGGATTACGCCACTCAGATTGAAATATTAAAGGGAGTGGGTGTTCTCGGACCAGTGGTGGAGGAAGTTGAAGCGCAATATCCTGGTAGAGTTAGTGTCGGTGCTTTAAGTAAAGGGTTAACTATTGAACAGGTCACTGTTGGCAGAGGGAGAGGTTCTGGAACTAAGATTCTGGCAGTGAATTATCAAAGCTCTGATCCTAAACTGGTTGAGTTGGTTTTAGAGGAAACGGCTGAGAAATATTTAAAGTATAGCCTGGAAGAACGCCAGAGCAGTATTAGTGAAGGGGTTAAATTTATTGATGAGCAACTGCCGAAATTGCAGGAGCGCGTCAATAACTATCAGAAACAGATTCAGAGTATTCAAGAGCGCTATGACCTGATTGAGCCTCAATCGAAGGGAGCAGAATTACTCGCCCAAGTTCGGGATATTGAAAACCAACAGATAGCCACCCAAAAAGAACTACGGGAGTTGAGAACCCTCTCAACTAACTTGCGGCAACAGTTAGGATTATCACCAGAGGAAGCGATTGCCTCATCCGCCTTAAGTCAAGATCCGCGTTATCAAGGGTTGAAGGGGAAAATTCAGGAAGTCGAGAGTCAGATTGCCCTTGAATCTGCCCGCTTTGCGCCGGATAATCCCCGCATGCAAGCCCTAGAGGAACAGCGACAGAATTTACAAGCGCTGCTGAATCAGGAAGCCCAGCGAATTATCGGCGAGAACCTAAAAACCACCACCAATAATTCGGATGTGATGACATTTCAGAATTCCGTTCGCATGGGGCTGATTCAGCAACTGGTGGAAGCAACGAACCAAATTCAACTGTTAGAAGAACGCAGTCAGCAGTTAGCCCAGACGAGAGCGGCATTCGCCCAACAAGCTCAGCAAATGCCTGAGATTATCCGTCAGTATACCGAACTCCAGCGGCAGTTGGAAGTGGCGACACAGACGTTGAATCAACTTTTAAGGCAGCGGGAAACATTCCAAGTTGAGGAAGCGGGGAATAAACTGCCGTGGGAACTTCTTTCGGAACCGGAAATTGCACGAGATCGATACGGGAATCCGATAAATATGGCAGAATCCTCTGATAAACTGCTGTTGATGGGAGTGATGGGGGGAGTCGTCTTAGGTCTGGGGTTAGGGCTTCTCCAAGAAAAAATCCGAGATATTTTTTATAGCACAGCAGACCTCAAGGATGCGACAGATTTGCCTGTGTTGGGTGAAGTTCCTGCCTATCAAAATTCGCATTCGCAGCCGGACATTGAAGACACCGGGGGTCAGAGTTATCAAGATGCCACTTTTCTGGAAGCCTTTGACTCTATCTATACCAGTGTCCGGTTTCTGTTTTCAGACCGCCCGATTCGTTCCCTGAGTGTGACATCGGCGGCGTTGGGGGATGGGAAATCCACTGTGGCGTTACACTTAGCCCAAACTGCAGCCCAAATGGGTCAACGGGTGCTGTTGGTGGATGCGAATTTAATCCACCCTCAGATGCATCAGCAGTTGAATTTACCGAATACTAAAGGGTTAAGTGACTTGCTGGCAGATAATTTGATGCCTCATGATTTTATCCAGCGATCGCCGATTTCTGATCATCTGTTTGTATTAACCGCAGGTCAACCGCGCCCCAATCTGACGCGACGGTTTGCTTCGGCGCAAATGCAGGAACTGATGGCGGAATTTGAAACTAAATTTGATTTGGTGGTTTATGATACGCCAGAGTTCCCCAGTTGTATGGATATCAGTTATCTGGCAAGGCACACGGATGGGGTGTTGATGGTGACGGCAATTAAGAAAACTAAGAATTCGTTAGTTAAGCAAACCATCACCCAGTTAGATGCCTTTGGCTTGCCCACCCTAGGGATTATCGCCAATCATATCAAACGATCAGGATTTATGGGGTTACCACCCGCGCCGCAGGATAATAGTTGGGAAAAAACCCCGGTTTCAGTCTCGTGATTGTATTGTAGAGACTCCTCCGATGGAACGTCTAGGGTTTAGGGAATCTGTAGGGGCGGGTTTAGGAACTCAATTCACCTATTCATCGATAACGGAACAACAAAACCCGCCCTCCCCCACCGATAACGGAACAACAAAACCATAACGGAACAACAAAACCCGCCCTCCCCACCGATAAATGAACAGCAAAACCCGCCCAACCGTCAAAAAGCCTCTGGACGGATAGATTCAATCTTACCATCGAGGGCAGCGGTCATCACCCGATACAAGCGGGCGACTTCATGATTCAGGTTAAATTCTGTTTCCACCTTTTCTCTTCCGGCGACGCCGAATTGAGTGCGTCGCTGAGGATCAGTGAGTAATGTTTTAATTCGGTCAGCCAAAGTGATAACATCTCCTGGGGGTACAATATAACCACTCACCCCATTCTCCACCAACTCACTCACCCCCGCAATTTGGGTGGTGACGACAGGAACACCCGCCGCCATGGCTTCCATCAGGGAGACGGGGACACCTTCAGCGAAACTGGGGAGGACGAATATGTCAGTTTCCTGCATGTATTCCCTGACTTTCGCTTGGGATTGATACCCTAGGAATTTTACATTACCATTCAATTCAAGCCGTGATGTCATCTGTTCCAGTTCCGCC
>CAZNNK010000372.1:0-6803 GCA_964574085.1 uncultured Coleofasciculus sp. | reverse complement strand
TGGTAAAATTAGCGAGTCAATAACGGCTTTTCTGACTTCAGTAGAAACGTTCCAGCAGAACGTCTCTACTGAATTTGTGTTTTTTTGATAGTATGACGGCTCTTTCCCCGATTGTTAAACCCGTTAGCCAGATGAGACTAGCACCCGGCAGTGCTGTGACAATTCCTAATGTCAACTGGCAGAAATTTGAGTCTATTTTGGCAGAGTTAGGAGAAAAACGTGCGGCAAGACTTGCTTACAGCCAGGGAACGTTAGAAATTAGGGTTCCTTTACCTGAGCATGAAAAACCCAAGGATATTATTTCAGATATCGTCAAACTATTGCTTAAGGCGACAAGTAGGCGATATGAACCCTTTGGTTCAACGACATTTAAAAAGGAAGGTGTCGCAGGCGTTGAACCAGATGCCTGTTTCTATATCCAGAATTATCAACAAATGATTGGTCGTCGCCGACTTGAACCCGATGATCCACCGCCTGATTTGGCAATTGAGTCAGATGTTACCTCGAAAACAACATTGGATGCTTATCAAGCGATTGGTGTTCCAGAAGTCTGGGTTTATGATAGTGGCAAGTTGATAATTTATATTTTAATTGAAGGAGACTATAGACAATCTGATAGTAGTCCAACGTTTCCAGACATTTCGATCACTCAGGTTATCCCAGCTACCGTAAAACGGTCATGGCAAGTGGGACATGTTCAGGCGTTAGAGGAATTTGAAAGCGCGATCGCAAGATGAACGTTGGAGAAGCAGGGCGGTTCAAACCGCAGCCGTTTCTCCGGATTTTACATAGAAATAAACGGGTTGATAGGAATTTAAAACCAGCTTTTGCCTATGGGAATCTTCACTAAAGCTATAGGAGAGGGAACGAAGTGATAAATTAATTTGTTCACACAAGTATTCAGTATGATTCATTAGATTAATTCCTCCAACAATTAAATAAAGTTCGTTGCTAAAAAAATGCACTAGAACACTGGTCTGAGGTTATCGTTCAATTGCTGTACTCATGTCAAGTCCTGTTAATTGCCCATAATACTAATGCTGCAACAGTAAGGGTTTCGGGCTTTTTTATTAGGAGCGATTTGCGGGAGATAATATCACAACTCTAGCCAGTAAGTCCAGCTACCCCCCTATTCCACATCCCTGATTTTTATTTTTCCTTGACTCTCCAGTCTACTGGAGACTTTATCCTATAAATGTACACCCTTCAGACGTGCCATTACCCCTCCTCACTCCCTCACCCTCCGCACCTCCCAAATTGCAGATCTCCAGGAGTCAACCATGGAAACCAGCCATCTACGACTACAAGGAATGGGTTGCGCCTCTTGCGCCGCCACCATTGAACAAGCCATACAAGGTGTTTCTGGCGTTGTTGACTGTAATGTTAACTTTGCCATGGAACAAGGAACTGTAACCTATAATCCCAAAGCGACAAATTTAGACACCATCCAACAAGCCGTCGCCGATGCAGGATATGGGGCGCATCCCTTAGATACCACCCAAATGGGTGAAGACACCGACGCCGAAAAAGCCGCACGGGAAGCCCATCAACGGGATCTCAAACATAAAGTTATCGTCGGCGGCGTTATCAGTCTTCTCCTTGTCGTTGGTTCACTTCCGGCGATGACAGGGTTACACATTCCTTACTTTCCCTCCTGGCTGCATAATGCCTGGGTACAACTGGTTTTAAGTACACCCGTACTCTTTTGGTGCGGTCAATCCTTCTTTGTCGGCGCGTGGAAAGCCTTTAAACGCCATGGCGCGGATATGAATACGCTAGTAGCGCTGGGGACAGGTTCGGCTTATTTATATTCTCTCTTTGTTACCCTTTTCCCTGGCTTTTTAATCGCCCAAGGCTTGTCACCGGATATCTATTACGAACCCGCCGCCGTGATTATTACCCTCATTTTATTAGGGCGACTGTTGGAAAACCGGGCGAAGGGTCAAACCTCAGAAGCGATTCGTAAGTTAATGGGATTACAAGCGAAAACAGCGCGAGTCATTCGTAAAGGAGAAGAGGTTGATATTCCCATTGAACAAGTTATTGTCGATGATGTTATAGTTGTTCGCCCTGGGGAAAAGATTCCCGTAGATGGAGAAGTGGTTGATGGTGCTTCCACGATTGATGAATCCATGGTAACGGGTGAACCCATCCCGGTAAAAAAACAAGCTGGCGATGAAGTAATTGGCGCTACGATTAATAAAACCGGGAGTTTCAAATTCCGCGCTGCACGAGTGGGAAAAGATACCGTATTGGCACAAATTGTCAAATTAGTCCAAGAAGCCCAAGGGTCAAAAGCGCCAATTCAGAAACTCGCGGATCAAGTCACCGGCTGGTTTGTACCCGTTGTGATTGCGGTTGCGATCGCGACCTTTGTGATCTGGTTTAATGTGATGGGAAATATTACCCTTGCCACGATTACTACGGTTGGGGTTTTAATTATCGCTTGTCCCTGTGCCTTAGGATTAGCTACTCCGACATCGATTATGGTGGGGACTGGCTTAGGTGCAGAAAATGGCATTTTAATTAAAGGGGGCGACAGTTTAGAACTCGCTCATAAACTTCAGGCAATTGTCCTGGATAAAACGGGTACGATTACCCAAGGAAAACCCAGTGTTACTGACTATGCTACCGTCAAAGGAACCGCCGATCAGCATGAAATAAAACTGCTCCGATTCGCCGCTGCCGTAGAACGGCTGTCTGAACATCCCTTAGCTGAAGCCATTGTTGATTATGCCAAATCTCAAGGCGTAGAATTCCCCTTACCTGACGTACAAAACTTTGAAGCCGTAGCTGGAATGGGGGTGCAAGGAGAAGTGGAGAATCACTTCATCCAAATTGGCACTCAACGCTGGATGAATGCATTAGAAATTGATACCCAATCCCTACAATCCCAGAAACAAACCTGGGAAGCGGCTACAAAAACAACGGCTTGGATTGCTGTGGATGGTAAGATTGAGGGATTAGTGGGCATTGCTGATGCCATAAAACCTTCTTCGGTTGAAGCGGTAAAGAAACTGCAACGCCTGGGGTTGCAAGTTGTCATGTTAACCGGAGATAATCAACAAACAGCAGACGCGATCGCACGAGAAGTTGGTATCCAGCACGTCTTTGCTGAAGTGCGCCCGGATCAGAAATCCGATGTCATCCGTTCTCTACAAACCGAACCGATCAAGAAAACTCCAAATCATGCCCTAGAAAAGCGTGAATTATCAAATCGTATTGTTGCCATGGTAGGCGATGGAATTAATGACGCCCCAGCTTTAGCCCAAGCGGATGTGGGAATTGCGATTGGTACGGGTACGGATGTGGCGATGGCAGCCAGTGATATTACGTTGATTTCCGGTGACTTAAACGGCGTGGTTACGGCGATTCAACTTAGCCACGCCACGATGGGAAATATTCGCCAAAATCTGTTTTTTGCGTTTGTTTACAATACAGCCGGGATTCCGATTGCGGCAGGGATTCTTTACCCCTTATTTGGTGTATTACTCAATCCAATTATAGCCGGGGGAGCCATGGCGCTGAGTTCTATTTCTGTAGTCACTAATGCGTTACGGTTACGGAATTTTAGGGTAACTAATTCTTGATTGGGTTAGGGTGGGGTCAGATCAAGGTATAGCTTTCAAAAGAAATCTAAAGTTTACACCTATGCCTGCTTATATCAATGAATAACCCAAATCTATTCAATTTTATCGGGTCGCCCTTTATTAACTTTGAAGAGGAAGAAAACTAATGGTTACTAAATCTAAAATTTTAGCCTATCTGATTAGTTTAGGTATTTTAGGCGGAGTTGCTGTTAATCCGGCTATGGCTAAATTGTCAGAACATCAGTCCCAGAAAACGAGTCAATTTAGCAAAATTGAGCAACCGTTACTCCTGAAAGTGGGTGTTACTTTAGGGGGAGTTGTGTTAATTGGTGCAGAACTCTGGTGGTTTTTATTGAGCAAACATCAATCCAACAAGTCTTGAGTTAGAGTCGGCGCTAAAGCGCAACTACAAGCGCAACTACAAGCGCAACCAAGTAGGGGCGCACAGACGTGCGCCCTTCTGTTAATGCCTCGACTTCTAACTTTTTCTAAATTGATACAAAAGCGTCTTCAGTCAGCGTTGACATATCAATTCCATTCAACATGGCTAAGGTTTGACCGTTGTAACGAATCTCGTTCCCTTGGAAGAACAAATCGTTAAAGGTGACACCGTTGGTTAAACCCAGTTTGTCTCCTTCACCCAAACTAAAGTCCTGAATCATATCCTGATTTTCCCCAGCCGTCAGGACAAAGGTATCCATCCCTAAACCACCGGTAAGCTGGTCATTACCGAAACCGCCAGACAGTAAATCATCGCCTATGTCACAATGGGAAAAAGGGAAACCAACATTCTTTATAATCGGGACGAACTGGCGATGGTAGCTATTCACCAGAGAGATGAACCCCAAATTTACGATGCTTATACCATAAAACCGTTAGAACTATCTCGCTCTACCAACGGTGCGTATCAGCATTCCAAATGGCATAGTGAGGGAGACAGACTCTACGACTTGGGACATTATCAGGAAAGTATTCAGTGTTACGAACGTGCTTTAACCAATAAGTCTGATGAATACCTTGCCTGGAATAAACTTGGCTTGGCATACTTGGCACTGGGGGAATATCAGCAAGCATTATCTAACTTTGAGCAAGCCATAGCAATGAAACCCGATAGTTATATTGCTTGGTATAACAAAGGAAATGTTCTCCGAGAATTAAACTATAAAAATGATGCTCTTGCCAGTTATGATCAAGCTTTGGAATGCAAACCTGAACGCAATACAGATTGGATTTTGCATAACCGAGGCATTGTTTTATATGACTTAGGTCGCCTAGAAGAATCGGTTATAAGCTATAACCAGGCTGTAGAAGTTAATCTAAATAATTTTCAGGCATGGACGAATCGAGGTGCTGTTCTATCTCAGCTAGGTCGCTATCTAGAGGCAATAGATAGCTATGAACACGCTTTAAAGATTCAAGAGAATGAAGTTATAATTTTGGCTAATTTGGCGATAGTTTATGGCGAATGTGGCAACATTGAAGCGGCAATTGAAAATTTTAATAAAGCAATAGAGTTAGAACCTAAAAATTATAAATTGTGGAATGATCAAGGTGTAATATTTTATGACATGGGTCGGTATAAAGATGCACTTGCCAGCTTTGAACAGGTCATAAGGCTTAAACCAGATGATGACATTAGCTGGTTTAATAAAGGTAATGCACTGTTAATGCTAGAGAACTTTAATGAAGCTATTGCCAGTTATGATCAAGCCTTAGCTCTCAATGGTGAGAATAATTGCGTTTGGACAAATCGTGGACAAGCGCTGGCAGAACTTGGTCGATTCGATGAAGCAATAGCCAATTATGATCAGGCTCTCACTCTTGATCCAGATAATTATGCTGCCTGGAATAATCGAGGTGCTGATCTGTTTGATATAGGACAATATCAAGAAGCTCTTGATAGCTTTGAACGGGCGCTAGCACTCCAACCCAATAATGCTCAGTATTGGTTTAATCGTGGCAATGCACTGCGCGAACTAGGACAGCTTGAGAATGCATTGGCTAGCTACAACACAGTTTTATTAATCGACAAAAATTATCCTGAAGCTGAAGCGATGCGTGACCAAGTTCTACAGGAGATTAAACACCAGAATAACCTACTGCTGATACCCAACCCAAAACCGTTACGACCCTTTGGCTTGTGTGCGGGAGAGTTCACTGTACCCGATGATTTTGATGATTCTCTACCCGAAGATATTTTGAGTGCTTTTGAAAGCTAATGAAACTTTTGCTTGACACTCATATCTTTTTGTGGTTTATCAGTGGCAATCCTAAACTATCAACACCTGTTTTAAATGCTATTCGTGATCCCAATAACGAGGTCTATCTGAGTGTTGTTTCAATTTGGGAGTCTATTGTAAAGTATCAGCTAAACAAGCTACCTCTGCCGCAGTCCCCCGAAATCTATTTACCCCAACAGCGGGTTCGCCATCAAATTGCTAGCCTGAGTCTCGATGAGGATAGTGTGGCTCAACTTATCAAGCTGCCTTTATTACACCGTGATCCCTTTGATAGAATGCTTATCTGTCAGGCTTTGCACCATCGTTTAACCATTGCCACCGTCGATCAAAAGATTCGTGCCTACTCAATCAGTGTTATTTAAGCAGGTTGGTGGAAATAAACTTATTGGGAATGTAGTTTTTTCTACTTCAAGTTGAAGTGCGGAGTCTAGGTTAATCACAAAGCCATTGCTGCCATCGAGGGTTGACAGGTTCAAAACTGGGTCAAAACTCATGAAATTTTCTCCTTGATTTGTCTATTTGTGTTCAAATAGCCGGGACAAAACGCCACGGGTTCAAAGCTTCCCCGTTGCATATCCACATAGCCAAATTCCCCCGTCCCGGAATTGAGCAGCCACAGCTTATCCTGATACCAACGGGGTGAGTGAGGCATCGACAACCCAGAAGCAATCACTTCATTACTACCGACATCAATCACGCAACCGCCATCGCTGCGTTTCTCCCGCCACCCCTCAGCCATATCACTTTGACTAACTGCTGTAACATAAGCAGGTTGTCCCTCCCGCAGCGCCAAACCATTCAGGTGACAACGGTCTTCAGCCGCTAATTTAGAAATAAACGGCGGTTGCCAGATTGGGACAAAGCTGTGAGTTTCGCTAATGGTGGCAAGGCAGCTAAATAGGGTATTGACGAAGATGACCCCCCCTAACCCCCCCTTATTAAGGGCTAACAGGTGTAGGTTTTTTATTTTAGG